>NZ_JAPZQM010000621.1:0-20344 GCF_027530565.1 Microcystis sp. LE19-10.1B
CCTTATAGAGAAAGGCATTTAGCGATTTTTGTCAATTGTTTTTTATCTAGAGCGAACTAATCAATTAAGTCTCTTGCCAGATAAGGATTTAGTCGATTTATGCCCCCCTATCGAACCATAACAAGTAACGAAGAGCCAGAAATACTTTCATCCAGTGCGATCACTATCTTCTTGTTAATTAAACTTTAAAACTGCGATCGCTGGTGGCATTGTTAAGTTTTCTTGAACGGGCGATTTTTGTAATCAAGAGTAGAACCATCAATATTTATGGTTCGGTTGGCTCTTGGTATGATACGAATGTCTATGGAGAAATGGGTGTTATACATTCCAGTCAAATTAAATTTGACAACTAGCGATCGCTTTTCTACGGGAACAGAGAATTAGATAAAAAATACTAATATTTTGTCGCCATCAGGTTCTAGCCGCAATTCAATTGAGTATAAAATGATCTCAGAAAAAGCCTCCAGAAAATGTCAAATCAACCATGAAAAAAATTATTTTGATTTCTAGTCTATCTTTGACAATGGTAATCGGTGCTTCCTGGGCAAAACCGAATATAGTTTTGGCTGAAACTTGTAATTACTTTGCCGGAACTGCTGTGACGGGAAAAAGCGTTAACATCGATTTATGTTCGATTGTTCTGGCTAGTTCCCGTAGTGTTGACTTTGTTTATTATTTAGGAAATCAACGACTGGTTAGCCAAGCTAATTGTGATAACGGAACTTGGACGACTTTTCCCGAAAGACAAATTCATCGTCCCCGCTCTCAGGCGACTCAAACAATGCTAGAGGTGGTGTGTAGTTACAGATTTAATAGTTCTCAATCCACATCAAGAATCGCTACAGCAATAGTGTTTTCTCCACCATCAAATGTGAGAACATCCCCCAATGGCAATATCATCTGTTCAGTCAGAGAACGTAGAACCATCAATATTTATGGTTCAGTTGGCTCTTGGTATTATACGAATGTCTGTGGGGAAATGGGTGTTATACATTCCAGTCAAATTAAATTTGACAACTAGAGATCGCTTTTCTACGGGAACACAGAAACGGGTAAAATCGATCAATGCAGTTGTTTTCTTTCGAGGTGTCGTCATTAATAAGAAAGCTACCCGTTCCTTAGCCGGTATTGCCGGAATTGTCGCCGTTGCCACCTTAATCAGTAAGGTTTTTGGTTTAGTCCGCGAACAGGTAATCGCCGCTGCCTACGGTGTCGGGCCGGTGGTGAACGCCTACGCTTTTGCCTACGTTATCCCCGGTTTTCTGTTAATTCTCCTCGGTGGCATTAACGGCCCCTTTCACAGTGCTTTGGTCAGTGTTTTGGCCAAAAGAGATAAATCCGAGTCCGCGCCGATTGTCGAGACTGTCACCACCCTAGTCAGTGCGATTTTATTAACTGTCACCGTCTTTTTAATCGTTTTTGCCAATATTTTTATCGATGTTCTCGCTCCCGGTTTAGATGCCGCCACCCGCAGCATGGCCATTCAACAACTGCAAATTATGGCCCCCATGGCGGTTTTAGCTGGTTTAATCGGCATCGGTTTCGGTACTCTCAACGCGGCGGACCAATACTGGCTACCGAGTCTCAGTCCGCTTTTTTCCAGTGTGGCGGTGATTATCGGGGTGGGTTTGCTGGCCTGGTCACTTGGCGATCGCATTGATGAGCCGCAATATGTGCAACTGGGGGGTTTTGTCCTCGCCGGCGGTACTCTCGTTGGGGCGCTTTGGCAATGGTTGGCACAAGTAGGCGCACAAGTCAAGGCAGGTTTAGGAAAATTAACATTTCGTTGGGATTGGCGGATTCCGGGGGTGTCGGAGGTGTTGCGGGTGATGATTCCGGCGACCTTATCTTCGGGAATGTTGCATATTAACGTTTATACTGACCTCTTTTTCGCTTCTTTTATCGAAAATGCCGCCGCTTCCATGCGTTACGCCAGTTTTATCGTTCTCACGCCCTTGGGCATCATGTCTAACATGATTCTCGTGCCGTTTATGCCGATATTTTCTCGACTGACGGAACCAGAAAATTGGGGAGAATTGAAGCGAAAAATCCGTCAGGGTTTATTATTGACGGCTTTAACCATGTTACCCTTCACCGCTATCTTTATCGCCCTCGCTTTCCCGGTAGTGCGAGTTATCTATCAACGGGGTGCCTTTAATCTGGCTGCCTCGGAACAGGTGGTTCCCGTATTAATGGCCTACGGTTTCGGGATGTTTTTCTATCTCGGCCGCGATGTTTTAGTACGAGTGTTCTATGCTTTGGGTGATGGTGACACTCCCTTTAAGGTGAGTATGGTGAATATTTTTCTCAATGGTGTGCTGGATTTCCTCTTGTATAGACCTTTTGGTACTCCGGGGATTGTTTTAGCAACCGTGGGGGTTAATATCCTTTCTATGGGCATTTTTACGGTAATTTTAAATCGTCGTTTAGGGGGTTTACCTCTAGGAGAATGGGGTTTATCCTTATTGGGATTAACGGTAATTACAATGCTTTCTGGTGTTGCTAGTTGGGGAGCTAGTTGGGGATGGGAAAAGGTTTTCGGTGCTGGTAATATTTTCTTACAATTATTACAGTTAGGTTTTGCTTCAACCGTAGCGGTGGGTTTATTCCTCCTCGGTGCGATGTTATTGAAGTTACCTGAATTAGACCTATTAATCTCGCGAGTTCGTCAGAAGTTCTTGAAAAAATCTTAGGTTTAAGTTGCTGCCTCACCTCATCATTACATAGGGTTTGCTGAAAAAGTTTTTTCTGGGGGCAGGGTGTAGGGTGTAGGGTGTAGGGTGTAGGGTTTTACCGATTTTCATCTGGTCAATTATCTAATTTTCAGGGAAAAAGTACCTGAATTTTCCCCCCAATCACTCCAAGGGTCGGCACTTTTTGATGGGCAAAAGGTCTAAAAGTTTTACCCAACAAGGTTTTCACATTTATTCAGCAAACCCTATTTATTTTTAGGAATTGGGGGCAGTTGCGGTGATTTTCGGCGAGAATTAGAACCGGATATTTTCGGGGGTAGGGGTGCAGAATTGCGATTAGATAAACTTTGAAGGCTCTTTTTCATATTAGCAGGTTCCGGCAGTTCTAGAGTTACCCCTTCCCTAGCGGTCATTGTTTGCCCCGGTAGGCATAAATCAAAAACAAAGGCAGAATTATTGGTTAAATCGGCCAGTTCTAATTTTACCATCTCTGGAGAGGATTCTCGTGCTAATAAAGGTTCAATTTCGGTTTTAATCAACTGTTCTAATTGAGCCAGATAATTGATCTTAACAGGAGTAACAATTAAAGTTAACATTTCTTGCCAACCTTGCCCCCCCAATTCTGCCAGAATATCCCCATAACAGCGAATTTTCCAGCTACCTATTCCCAAATCTCGATAGGAAAAAATTTCCAGCCAACCCCCGGCATCCGATCGATAATAATGAGTATATCTTTCACTACTTTCGGGAGATTCGTAATCGATACGCACTTCAATATGAGCAAAAGGAGAATCCAGACGGGCCAAGAGACGATAGTTTCCCGAGACAATTTCTAGAGAATTATTAGAAATTGTGTGTCCGTGATTCTCCCCTTGTTTTTGCAGTATAAATTCCATAATCCTAGCCTAGGCCTAATGTTTGGCCATGACGCTAAAACTTAGGATTTGTGCCGAGAGATTTGCGCTTTTAATTCCCTTGCTTGTGTCAATAAATCCGCTTGGGTTAGACTAATTTGTTCTTGGGTGGCCATCCATTTCAGTTGTACCGTGCCATTTTCAGCCTCAGCATCCCCCAAAATTATACAGCCCACCGCCTTAGCTCGATCGGCCCGTTTAAATTGTTTTCCGAAAGCGCTGCCGCTTAAGTCTAACTCAACGCTAAACCCCAATCCGCGTAATTGTTGCGCTAACACCACACTGCGGGCCTCAGCTTTTTCTCCTTTGGAGACGAGATAAAAATCGGGAACCAAAAAAGATAAAGATTGCTTTTGTTGTAATAATATAATCAGACGTTCTAAACCGATCGCCCAACCCACTGCTGGTGTGTCTGGACCGACTAATTGAGCTATTAAACCATCATAACGACCACCACCGCAAACCGTGGCTTGAGCGCCTAAATCATCGGACTGAATTTCAAAGGCCGTATGGGTGTAATAGTCCAATCCTCGCACTAAACAGGGATTAAGATTATAGATAACTCCCAAATCAGTTAGTAAAGATTGCACCCGTTCAAAATGCTTTTGAGAATCACTGCCGAGATGTTCAAGAATACTGGGGGCATTCTTACAGATAATCTTGGTTTTCTCGTCCTTACTATCCAAAATTCGCAGGGGATTTTTTTCTAATCTCTGTTGAGAATCCGCGTCTAAATCAGCTTTGTAGGGAGTCAAATAATCTAGCAAAGCCTGACGATAATTTTGCCTATCTTGGGCATTTCCCAGGGAATTAAGGTCTAATTTTAGGTTTTCTAGCCCCACAGCTTTTAATATCTCGCTGGCAAGGGTAATTACTTCCACATCCGCCCTAGGGTCATCACTTCCCAACAATTCGACCCCGATTTGATGAAACTGTCGCTGCCTACCCGCTTGCGGACGTTCATAACGAAACATCGGCCCCTTATACCAGAGTCTTTGTACTCCTCCGGCGGCCTGTAATTTGTGTTCAATATAGGCGCGAACGACCCCAGCCGTTCCCTCCGGTCGCAAAGTCAGGGAACGTTGACCGCGATCGAGGAAAGTGTACATTTCTTTACCTACCACGTCCGTCGCTTCCCCGATACCCCGTTCAAAAAGTTGCGTCTGTTCAAAAATGGGAGTTCGTATCTCTTGATACAGCGCAGTCCCTAAAATTCTGCTGGCAGTTTCCTCTAACCACTGCCAGTAACCGACCTCCGCCGGTAAAATATCTTTTGTGCCTCGGATTGCCTGGATTTCGCCCATAGTTCTCTGTATTTTTATCCCTATTTGAACAATCTTAAACCGCTTAGAGTCACTAATACCGTCGATCCTTCATGACCGATGACACCAAGAGGTAAAGTTATATCACCGGCAAAATTGGCTATTAGCAATATGCCGATAAACGCGAGGGCGAAAGTGATATTCTGTTTAACGATGCGATTGGCACGACGACCGAGGTTAATCGCGCTGGGAATTTTGGCTAAATTATCGGACATAAGGATAATATCGGCCGTTTCCAAAGCGACATCACTACCCGCTTTTCCCATGGCAATCCCCACATTAGCCATAGCTAAAGCGGGCGCGTCATTAATGCCATCCCCCACCATAGCGACAGTGTGATATTTTTCTTGCAGATTTTGGATAACGGTTAACTTATCTTCGGGGAGTAAATCAGCGTAAACCTCCTCAATGCCGAGTTTTTCAGCAACTTTATCGGCACTTTGTTGATTATCACCCGTAATTAAAACGATATGTTCGATACCGATCTTTTTTAGCTGCTTCACCAGATTAACTGCCGATTCCCGCAGGGTATCGGACACAGCGATCGCCCCGATTATCTGATTCTCTTGTACTACCCAAACTAGGGTTCTGCCTTCTTTTTGTAAACGTTCGCGCATAGCTAGGATATTCTGGTCAAGATCGGAAATATGGTCACGAATATAGGCAAAATTGCCCACAGATACCGACTTATCGGCAATTTTTCCCGTGATACCCCGTCCCGATACCGCTTGCACCTGATTAGCACTGAAGAAATTTATACCACGTTCCCTGGCTGTGGCGGTAATAGCGGATCCGATGGGATGTTCGGAACAGGATTCTAGGGATGCAGCCACCGCTAACACCTCATTTTCGCTGACTGCATGGATAGGGATAATTTCCACCACTTGCAACTTACCAAGGGTGAGAGTGCCGGTTTTATCAAAAGCGATCGCTCGTATGCGGCCGATCATCTCCAATCTTGCGCCATTTTTGAATAAAATCCCCTGTTTTGCCCCGTTAGCGATACCCGATAACAAAGCTGGCATAATTGAGGCCATTAAAGCACAGGGAGAAGCCACCACGAGAAAAATTAAGGCCCGATAGATAGTGGTTTCCCAGGTCCAACCCCAGAAAAAAGGCGGTAAAATCCCGAAAATTAAGCCCAAAATCACGATAATTTTCGCATAACCCCGCTCGAAACCTTCGATAAACTGTTGGGAGGGAGGGGATTCATTTTGCGCTTTTTCTACCAAACGAATCACCCTCTCAATTAAGCGACTTTCGGGGGGAGTTTCCACCTTTAAACGTAGCACTCCTGCACCGTTGAGAGTTCCCGCAAAGACTTCTTCCCCGATGGTTTTATCCACGGGAAGCGATTCTCCGGTAATTGGCGCTTGATTAATGGGACTGTTTCCCTCCATAATAATGCCGTCAATGGGGATTAATTCACCCGGTTTGACCAAAACTGTGTCACCGATCCGTAATTGCTTGATAGGAACCTTTTTTTCCCTGTCTCCCGTGATTAATCTAGCAGTATCGGGGGTCATGGCCATGAGAGAACGAATATTGCGATCGGTTTTCGCCATGGCAATCTGTTCTAATGCACCACTAATAGCGAAAATCAGGATTAAAACGGCTCCATCGATGATGAGATAGTAATTACTGTCCCAGAGTCCCAAAATCGCCGCCCCCAAGGCCGCTACAATCATTAAGAGGTCCACATCTAGTTCTTTTTCCTCCCATAAAGTCGTCAATCCTGCTTGGGTACTCTCGTATCCTCCCACCAGATATGCGATCGCTAGTAGGATAAAAGCCGGGCCGATCAGATTAAAGTGTAGGCATAACCAACCAAAAAAGACTAAAATAGCGCAAATTCCTGCGGCAACTGCCGAGGAATACTCAGACAACCAAGAGGACGAGATACTCTGAATCATGGAGCGATGGCAATTACTTTTCTCCCCATTCTAGAAAAAATTAGATCGATGCAGAAAACCCCTAGGACGTTATCCCCTGCAGCCAACTTAGCTGATAATAATTGGAATTTTGCCGAGGTTTGGATCGATCCGATGCTCTCCTCCCTATATCTTGCTTTTACTGGCTTAATCTTCAGGAAACTATCGCGTGTACGCTCCCTCTGAGGGTTATCAGGTGGTATTTACCGGTGCGAGTTACGAGGAAACGGAAAATTGGCTATTAGAGGACGAATTTGAACCGGTAGAGGGACGACTTTCGCCAGTAGAGATATAATTTCCTTATCTTCCTTTCCGCTTTTCTTCGATGCTATCCTTACTAAAAAAGCGATGGAATTGGCTAAAATCGCTCTTTATTGGCAGTCCGAAGGCAATTAACCCCAAAGAAGTCAAAAATACTCCTCCAGAACCCCGTGACGCACCAGCGGAATAGATTGAACTCATGAAAACCGACACGATTTTCTACCGACTTTTTCAAACCTTTCCCGATCTTCTGTTTGAGTTAATCGACTTTCCCAGGGAATTAGCCAATTTCTATCGATTTTCCTCCGTAGAGGTGAAACAACTATCTTTTCGCATCGATGGAGTCTTTCTACCAGAACGGCAAGATTTACCAATTTATTTTACCGAAGTTCAGTTTCAGAATGATCCGGAGTTTTATGCGCGTTTTTTCGCCGAAATTTTTCTCTATCTCAAACAGACGCAGTTAAAAAACAATTGGCGCGGGGTGGTGATCTATCCGAATCGAAGGGTGGAAAAGGAGAATATAGAGCGATATAGAGAGCTATTACAAGAAACAAGAGTACAAAGGATTTATCTCGAGGAATTAGCCGAGAGTCCACCAGATTCGCTCGGATTAGCGACGCTAGAGTTAGTAAGCTTACCCGAAGCGCAAGTGATCAACCAAGGAAGGGAGTTAATCGCGCGAGTGAGGGAAACGGGGGTAGAAAATCGCCAACAGGAACTTTTAGAATTGATAGAGACGATTTTGATTTACAAGTTGCCGCGGATTAATCGAAAGGAGATAGAAGCTATGTTTAGTTTAAGCGAGTTAAGACAGACGCGTGTGTTTCAGGAGGCCCTAGAGGAAGGTCGCCAAGAAGGTCGCCAAGAAGGGGAAATCATCGGAAAATTAGCTTCTGTTCCCTTATTATTGCGAGCGGGGGTTAATCCCCAAGAAATCGCCGCTTCTCTGGGATTATCTCTCGAACAGGTCTTAGAATTGGCTCGGTCACGCGAAGCGTTCGCTGGAAGATAGCGATCGCTAGGGTATTTTCAGAAGTTCGATTGCTGATTTCCCCTTTTAGGACGAGTATGAACCCCGAAAGGGACGACTTTCGGCAGTAGAGATATAATTTCCTTATCTTCCTTTCCCCCTTTCTCCGATGCTATCCTTACTAAAAAAGCTCTGGAATTGGCTAAAATCGCTCTTTATTGCCAGTCCAAAGGCAATTAACCCCAAAGAAGTCAAAAATACTCCTCCAGAACCCAGCGATGGAGAATATGAAGGGATATTGATGGGGTTATTCGAGCAGGTGGCAGCGGGAACCACTACCGACGGGTTACGGGAATGGCTATACAGTCGCCATTGTGACGATAAAAAGCTGGCGCGGTGGTTAGAGGTCAAAAGCGAGGAATGGCTACGGTATCCAGAAGATTATCAAACTTTAGGGCAGGATCTGGCGGCTTTAGGCAAGGTGATGACGGGAAATCTGGGGGAAGTATCCCAACGGATTAGCCTCCAGTTACGCGACGCGGTGAGGGATGTTTCCGGTGTGGAGGAGGAAAATCTAGACTCAAAGGAGACGGATTTAACGGAAGTGGTTCAGGATGCCGCATTCTGGTTTGAGCAAGGATACCAGAAATACACGAATGGGGATTTTATCGGCGCGATCGCATCCTACGACAAAGCTTTAGAAATTAAACCCGATAAGCATGAAGCTTGGTACAACCGAGGGATTGCGTTATATAGTTTAGGCAGATTTGAGGAAGCGATCGCATCTTACGACAAAGCTTTAGAAATTAAACCCGATGACCATCAAGCTTGGACTAACCGAGGGATTGCGTTAGGTAATTTAGGCAGATGGGCAGAAGCGATCGCCTCTTACGACAAAGCTTTAGAAATTAAACCCGATTGCCATCAAGCTTGGTACGGCCGAGGGGTTGCGTTAGGTAATTTAGGCAGATTAGAAGAAGCGATCGCCTCTTACGATCAAGCTTTAGAAATTAAACCCGATTACCATCAAGCTTGGTACGGCCGAGGGGTTGCGTTAGATGATTTAGGCAGATTTGCAGAAGCGATCGCCTCTTACGACAAAGCTTTAGAAATTAAACCCGATTTCCATCAAGCTTTGTCCGGCCGAGGGTTTGCGTTAGGTAATTTAGGCAGATGGGCAGAAGTGATCGCCTCTTACGACAAAGCTTTAGAAGTTAAACCCGATTTCCATCAAGCTTGGTACAACCGAGGGAATGCGTTAAAGAATTTAGGCAGATTAGAAGAAGCGATCGCATCCTACGATCGAGCTTTAGAAATTAAACCCGATGACCATCAAGCTTGGACTAACCGAGGGAATGCGTTAAGGAATTTAGGCAGATGGGCAGAAGCGATCGCCTCTTACTACCAAGCGGTAGCCATTAAATCCGATGACCATCAAGCTTAGTCTGACCGAGGGTGGGCGATTTGTTCTCTGGGTAAAATAGGGCTAGATCAACTAACAGAATACAGCGATCCTTACCATTGGGCAGCCTATACCCTGACTGGACAGGACTAACTTATGGAAATTCCCAAAACAATTATCGATCTTGAAGCGCTGCTAATTGCCCTCGCACAGCAGACTGAACCCTTGCCAGAATATCTACAGCGATCGCTCAAAGAAATTGGACGATTACTAAGGTGTTAGGTTTCATGCTTCAACTCAACCTAAGTTCTATAAAAATTATCGGTAAACCCAAAAAAAAGGAAGCTAAATCATGAAAATTACTATCGATATTCCCGATGAATTGCTTCAACATTACAACTACAATAATCTTACCCGTGAAATTTTAGAGGCTTTGGTGGTGCGGGCCTACCGAGCGGAAAAAATCACCAGTGCCGAGGTCGGAAGTATTTTAGGTCTATCTTCTCGTTGGGTGCTGGATGCTTTTTTGAAAAACCATGATGCCGATTTACATTACAATGAAGTCGATCTAGAGAGCGATCGCAAGACTCTTCAGCAACTTCGCAACAAACACGATCATAGTCTTTTTTGATCGTCGTTTCAATTAAATTGAAGATAGATTTCGCCTTTGATATCCCCTTAATAAGGGGGGCGCTGATCCCCCCTTGATCCCCCCTTAATAAGGGGGGCGCTGATCCCTCCTTGATCCTAGGGTTGATTCATAGTAGGGTTGATTCATGAATCAACCCTACTACCCTTAATAAGGGGGGCGCTGATGGTTTTTAACACCTACCTACTTAAAACTACATTCCCATAATTTCGTAACCGGAATCTACATAAATAATCTGACCGGTAATACCACTAGCAAGATCACTGGCTAAAAAAGCGGCCGTATTTCCCACCTCAATTTGTGTCACGGTGCGATGTAAAGGAGCGATTTCTTCCACATGATGGATCATATCAAGAATTCCCCCCACGGCCGAAGATGCCAAGGTGCGAATTGGACCGGCAGAAATACCATTAACTCGGATCTTTTGGCCCCCTAATTCGGCGGCTAAATAGCGAACACTCATTTCTAAACCGGCTTTTGCCACCCCCATTAAATTATAGTTAGGAATTACCTTGACACCGCCGAGATAGGTAAGAGTAATAATACTTCCCCCTGCCGTCATCAAAGGTTTAGCCGATCGAGCTAGACGGGTTAGGGAAAAAGTGCTAATATCTAGGGATTTAGTGAAAGCTTCCCGAGGGATGGCGGTAAAATCGCCCGTTAAACCCTCTTTATCGGCAAAAGCGAGACAGTGAATCAAAATATCCAGTTTGCCCCATTTTTCCGCCACTGTAGCGAAAGTATCTTCTACCTGTTGGTCATTTTGGACATCGCAGGGGACATAAAAAGCGGGATTAAGTTCATCGGCCAATTCTCGCACTTTTTTCTCAAAACGGCCCTTTTCGTCGGGGAGATAGGTGACACCGATATTTGCACCAGCTTGATGGAGTTGTTGGGCAATTCCCCAAGCGATCGAGCGATTATTGGCAATCCCCGTCACTAGGGCGTTTTTTCCCGTTAAATCTAACATAGTTCTCGTTTCTCTTACAAAAATCTCCCCAATAGCCGACCCCAGCGAGATTCGGTATAATAGGGATACAGATAAAGGGGCAGCAATGATCACCCCTCCCCCATTGTCTGGCAAAAAGCGCCCAAAACTTTTCCCAGTTTAGGCAGCGGTTGTGTTTAATAGAGGTGACACTCGTTGCATAATAAAAACAATTTTCCCCTTTTTTGGATGTGAGATGGACTTATCCCTAATACAAGATAAACCCCTAGCAGATGTGTTCCGTCGAATCGGCAGCGGCAATTTCCCCCCGGTGGTGGAATTGTTCGAGCGTGGCAAAACGATCTTTTTCCCTGGAGATCCCGCCGAAAGAGTCTATTTTTTGCTGAAAGGAGCCGTTAAGTTGTCGCGAGTCTATGAAGCGGGAGAAGAAATTACCGTGGCTCTACTGCGGGAAAATAGCGTCTTTGGTGTGCTATCCTTACTGACCGGCCAGCGATCGGATCGTTTTTATCATGCCGTGGCTTTTACTCCGGTAGAATTACTCTCGGCCCCAATCGATCAGGTAGAAAGATCCCTCCGCAATAATCCCGATTTATCAATGTTGATGTTGCAGGGGTTGTCCTCGCGCATTCTGCAAACGGAAATGATGATCGAAACCTTGGCTCACCGGGATATGGGTTCACGTTTGGTCAGTTTTTTATTAATTCTCTGTCGTGATTTTGGGGTTCCCACCACCGATGGCATCCGGGTGGATCTAAAATTGTCTCACCAAGCGATCGCAGAAGCGATCGGTTCTACCCGCGTCACTGTCACCCGTTTATTGGGAGAGCTGCGGGATCAAGAAATGGTCTCAATTTACAAGAAGAAAATTACCGTCCATAATCCCGTCGCTCTCAGTCAACAATTTACTTAAATTCTGGATGACTAGCGCTTATATTTTGGTTTTGGCCATCGTGGTTTTAGGTGGTCTGATAGCGGCGGTTGGCGATCGCATAGGGAGCCGTATCGGTAAGAAAAGGATGCGTTTATTTAATCTGCGTCCGAAACAAACCGCGACTTTGATGACGATTGTAACGGGAATTTTGATCGCCGGTTCGACTTTAATTGTCTTGTTTGCTTCTAGTAAATCCCTGCGTCAAGGGGTTTTTGAACTGGATCGTCTTTTAAATGAACGTCGTGCCGCTATTAAGGATTTGGAAAGACAGGTGAGAAAAACCACCGAGCAAAAAAATCAGGTGGAAAAGGCTTTAAAAACGGCTAAAAGTGAACAGATAGCTGTGCAGAAACGTCTAGAGGTTCTTAACAAAAATTATCAAGCTTCTCGTCAACGTTTGCGATTAGTTTCGGGACAGTTGGAAAAGTTTCGTAAGGAAGTGGCTAATTTAAACAATGAACGAGTCATTTTAACTAATCAAAAGGCACAGTTAATCAGTCAACGGGATCAATTGTCCCAACAAAAATCAATTCTTTCTAGTCAGATAAATCAACTACAAACCACCGTTCAAGTTAGAGATAAAGAGTTGGCTAATCAACAAAAGTTATTAACAATCAGACAAGCGCGACTTCAACAGTTGGAAACTCAACAAAAAACCCTACAGCTAGAAATTGATCGCCGGGATCAACGCATTGGAGAACTCGATCGCTCGATTGTGGATAAAAATTTGGCTTTGGAACAGCGCGAGGGAAAATTAAAAGATTTAGAAACCCAAATGGCTTTTCTTAAGCGGGAAGTGGAAGTTTTAGAACAATACTATCAAACCTATCAAGAATTGCGAGAAAAACAAATCGCTATTTTCCGGGGACAGGTGTTATCTTTTGGAGCTTTTCGTATTGTTGATACTCAAGCTATTGTCACCGTTATCGATAAATTATTGCGAGAAGCGAATATGAATGCTATCCGTGCCACCCAACCGAATCAGCCTAATTTTGACCAGCGTTTAGTTAAGATCACAAAAGCACAGGTAGAACAGTTAAGTCAACAATTACAGGACGGTAAAGAATATGTGGTGAGAATCCTTTCCGCAGGTAATTATGTCTTAGGAGAAAGCGAGATTCGTGTCTTTGCTGATGTGGTTCCCAATCAAAGAGTTTTTGAGGAGAAACAGGTGATCGCTGCCGTTTCCATTGATCCCCAAAATATGACAGAAGAAGACCTACAAAAGCGGTTAGATTTACTCTTAGCTTCGGCTCAATTTCGCGCTAGAAGTGCGGGAGTTTTAGGGTCAATTCAGGTGGAAGATGGTTTATTAACTACGGTAGTTAACTTTATTGGTCAAGTGAAAAAGTCGGGTAATTCTATCGAGACACTTGAGGCAATTGCCGCTAGTAAAACTAATACATCTGGACCTTTAACTTTGCGTTTGGTAGCGGTAAAAGATGGTAAAATTGTTTTTAGTACGTCCTCTTAAAAGATAGCTAAAGTTAGGAGTTGAGATTAAAATCAATTACTTCGTAAATATCGGCAAGACTTAAGCTAATTCCTAAAGAATCTAGGGATATAATTCCCCTTGCTGGGGTGTATTCTTGCAGTAACCAATTATTGTCTGATGTTTTGCTATAGGATTCTATTAGTATCTCCCCTTGACTGACGAGAAGATATTGGTTTAATTGGGGTATAGAACGATAATAACGAAATTTATCACCCCGATCATAACCAGAGGTAGAAGGAGATAAAACTTCGATAATTAGGCAGGGATTTAAAATTTCATCGTTGCGATTATCACTAAATAATGGTTCCCCGGCAATAATCATTAAATCTGGGTATAAACCGCGATTATATTGGGGTATCCATAGTCGCAAATCACTGGGAAAGACTTCATAAATAGTTTTCCTTAAAGCATTGTCTAACAAGCGAATTAAATTGCGTACCAGTCGATTATGATTGATGCTTCCCCCTGTCATCTCGATAATTTCTCCGTCGTGATATTCGTGTTTAACCTCGGCTATGGTTTCTAAATTACGATATTCTTCTAAGCTGCGGGTTTTGGTAGGAGATCGAGTTAGCATTTTCTCTGTCACAGAATTTTTAATCCTCCTGATTATAACCTAGATCACAGAAAAAAAGGTTATCATTCATAAATTATTCCTCAATTAAAATCAATTCCTTCGTAAATATCGGCAAGATTTAAGCTAATTCCTAAAGAATCTAGGGATATAATTCCCCTGGCTGGGGTGTATTCTTGCAGTAACCAATTATTCTCTGAGGTTTTGCTATAGGATTCTATTAGTATCTCCCCTTGACTGACGAGAAGATATTGGTTTAATTGGGGTATAGAACGATAATAACGAAATTTATCACCCCGATCATAACCGGAGGTGGAAGGAGATAAAACTTCGATAATTAGGCAGGGATTTAAAATTTCATCGTTGCGATTATCACTCAATAATGGTTCCCCGGCAATGAGCATTAAATCTGGGTATAAACCGCGATTATATTGGGGTATCCATAGACGTAGATCGCTAGATTGAAGACGATAATTAGTTCCTCTTAAAGCTAATTTTAGCAGGACAATAAGATTAATGAGAATACTATTATGATTGATGCTTCCCCCTGTCATCTCGATAATTTCCCCGTCGTGATATTCGTGTTTAACCTCGGCAATGGTTTCTAAATTACGATATTCTTCTAAGCTGCGGGTTTTGGGAGGAGATTGAGTCAACATTTTTCTAGATTAGAGCTTCTTTTATTTAATCATAACACAATTAATGCTACCCATTTAATTCTAATTCCCCTTGGAGAAAATCAATAAATTGTCTAGCAGTTCTTCCCGATCGCCCATTATGTTGGGTTGCCCATTGTTTGGCACGAAATTCTAATTCTTCTAAGCTAATTTTTAATTTAGCTAAACTGGCTAAATGACGCACTATTTCCAAATATTTTTCTTGATTAGCAGGTTCAAAAGTGAGGGTTAAACCAAAGCGATCACTAAAGGATAATTTTTCTTGTACTGTGTCCCAATTATGCACTTCATCACTATCTTTTGGTTGTGGTCGATCCGCAAAAAATTCTCTGACTAAATGTCGGCGATTAGAAGTGGCATAAACTACGACATTTTTCGGTCTAGCGGTGACGCTTCCCTCTAAAACAACTTTTAAAGCTTTAAAAGCTTCATCGTCTTCTTCAAAGGATAAATCATCGACAAAGATAATAAATTTTTGGGGCAAATCTCGCAAGATTTCAATAATTAATGGTAGGTCTTTTAACTGCGATTTTGCCACTTCAATTAAGCGCAATCCCTGACTATGATATTTTTGCAATAATCCCTTAACCAGAGAGGATTTTCCTGAACCACGGCAACCATAGAGTAAGACATTTAAAGCGGGATAACCTGCTAATAAAAACTCAGTGTTTTTAATCAAGGTTTTCTTAGCCATTTCATAACCGACTATGTCTTGAATCTGCACGGGATCGGGATGAGTAATTCCTTGTAATCTGCCTTCTTGCCACCTTAAAGCTTGATAACGGGCAAAAATTCCTGTACCACACTCACGATAATAATCGGCTAGATCTTCGACTAATTCCGTCCAATCTAAACTAGAATGTAGGAAACTTTCTAATTTATTGTCCACTTCCCAAGCGGGGAAAATTAGAAATTTAATTTGTTCAAAAACTGTCGAATTACTTAAGCTATAAATGCTAGAGTTATAAAGAGATTGGAGGATAGATAAATCCTGTTTAACGCCATCAATTAAAGATTCGGGTAACTCCGAAACACTTTTTTTCTGTACCTGTTGACTAAAGGGATTATCATCTAATAAAATTTGTTCGATTAGAAAATCATTCCAACTGATATTTCTGGATGCTAAAGCTTGAAACAATTTACCATAAGCTTTGAGAAAATCGGCAACATTATCCGTAGATAATAGGGTAATAAATGCCTGACCAATAGCATTATCAAAAACCCCTTGATACAAAACTAACAAGCTGACTTTTTTGTAAATTTCAGAGTTCATTTTTAATTCTCCACTAATAACTAACATTTCATGGCCGCCTTTTGGCAATTCCTAATCCGATTTAATAATTGCCGCCTTGTAGCCGAGGGAATGCCAATCAGTTATTATACTACCAAGATAGGGCGATATCTGCAACATTAAGGTTAAAAAGGGAGAAATGCCTACCGACTAATTCTTAGGATTTCTTGAATTGATTCTCGATAAAATTGATAACTTATAGCAGTTATCTTCATGGTGAGGTGCAAAGTTTTCGTTTTGGGGAGACGGTCCCGATGAAAAAATTTTCACCCCCATAGATGAAAGAGGTTTCCTTCCCTACACCCCACACCCCACACCCTACACCCTACACCCTCTTTCAAGTCAGGAGAAGATACCCTGTCAGGTTACACATCATCTTGAGGAGAAACGCTATATTTGATAAAATTTAACCAATCTTGGATTTCCTGTCCTAACCAGAGACATTCATCCTCGCGGAGATTCTGGCCGATAAGATAATAATTTTTAGCCGTCCGCAGACGAATCTGATAGTTACCTTCTGTGCCATTGCTATGGAGAAAAATACCCCATAAATCTTGAGTTTTAAAAGCAAATTTTTTGTAGATAAAATTGAAGACTTTATATTTAATTAAAACTTCTTGAGGTGTAAGAATTAATTGCATCTCCCGCAAACAAATAAAACCAATTAGAGCTATAATAAAGGTAAGAATCGGGGAGATAAAGACAGTGACAGTAAGGACAATCGCCAAAGACCAGAGGGTAGGAGCATCGGAAAGTAGCTTAATTTTTGGGGGTAAATTAATCTCTAAATTATCCCGGCGTTTAGCGATACGGATGGAACTGTGGGGAGGTTTTGGTAATTTCTTAGGATCGATTAAACTTGAGGCTTGGCGATAGGAGGGATGTTGGAGAAATTTCAGGGCTTCTCTGGCACTTTTAAACCGCTTTTCTACCGCCATATCGGTCATAGTTTCTAACCAATCGATTAAATCATCATCGATTGTCACCAGTTGGCGAAATTGAATTTTAGAGTCGCGGTGGGGCAGTTCTATCGGCACAATTCCCGTCAATAAATGAATTAAAGTCATGCCCAAGGCATATAAATCAGAACCCGGAACTGCCCGGCCCCAAAATTGTTCTAGGGGTGCATAACCACTCGTTCCCACCACGGTAAAAGTAACTCCTGTTGCTGCACCCCTGGACTGGACTGCGCCAAAATCTACTAAATAAACGTTATTTTCTGAGTTAATAATTAAATTACTAGGTTTAATATCTCGATGTAATACTGGGGGCGATAATTCATGCAAATAAATGAGAATTTCGAGAACTTCTTGGGCAATATTCCGAATTACCGTAGGGGGGAAACGTTGCCCCCTTTCTAAGTGATCGCTTAAGGATTCTCCGGGTATATAATCTTGTACAAGCACAAACCAAGGAATCCCGTCACCTTGATTTTTATCGAGGGAAAAATAATCGCGATAGCGGGGAATACGGGGATGATAGAGAGAAGCTAAAACGGCGGCCTCTCGTTCAAATAATTTTAATTCTTCCCATTCCATCTGGGGACTAAAAGCGAGGAGTTTAATAATTACCGATTCCTGGGATAATACATCGGTAGCTAACCAAGTTTGACGACCGATAGCGGTATTGCCTAGGCGTTGTTGTAGTTGGTAACGTTCAGCTAAAAGAGAATCAGAAGTAAAGGTCATAGTGGCTTTTCCCTTATTTAGGGTCTGCTGAAAAAGTTTTTCCTGGGGACAGGGTGTGGGGTGTGGGGTGTGGGGTGTGGGAAGTGGGAAGAATAAATAAAAATAATCTCCTATCTCCTATCTCCTATCTCCTATCTCCTGACGACCGGCTACTGACGACCGGCTACTGACTCCTAACCCCACCAACAAACTTTTTGCCGCAAACCCTAATTAATATCAATTTGTTTTTTGGCTGTCCAACAAAGGGCGATTCCTTTTTCTTTATAGGAAGATTCTCCGACAAAGATAGGATATAATTCAGATTCCCCACGATAGATAATTTCCTGACCATCAAACCCTAGAAAAATCGGTTGATTGGGTTGAATTGCCTGATAATCTCGTTGGAGAATCTGAGGATGTAACATGGCTTTAATTTCACCCTGTTCATCCCTAGGATAATCGATCGAGCCTAAACGTTGGTAAACTGTGAGGGATTCGCTGAAAGTATCGAGATGGGCAGCCAGATAATTTTCCTGTTCGATATAGTCTAGGATTTGATAGATGAGTGTTTCGGTTTGACGAAAAAGATAGGGACAGATGACACCATGGTTAACCGGACCGATTTCGAGGGTAAAAGCTAGGGGACAAATTCCTTTCAGAAAATGATTTTCTTCCTCGCTGACGGGATGATAAATTAAGCGCACCTCAGGATTAATTTTAGTCAGATAGGTAAAGAGTTTTAATAGCCAAGGATGGGGATTAGAATAAATAATTGCCAGCATCATGTTAGATGTGGTGCTGTGAATATCGATTAATAAATCAATGGATTTTTCTCGGATTTCTTTGACTATTTTTTTGGCTCGTTTTTGTTCGTATTGCTGACCATCGGGATTAACTAAATCTTTCTGGTTAAAACAACGATTTAAATCCGTATCGATATATCTAAACCGTTGCTTTAGGGCTAAGGGATTAGCGATGAGACTGTGGGATTGAAAACTGCTGCGAGCAATAAGATTAGGTGACTTTTGCAGGTATTTAACCAAATAAGCGGGAGTTAGTTCATTGCCATGCACACCGGCAATTAAAGCCAGATTTTTAATAGTAGTTTTCTGCTCGATCATTTTTTATAATTTTTGAGAAGTTAAGTGGGTGGGTGGAATTAAATATAAGATGAACGTAGGTTGGGTTGAAGCATGAAACCCAACGCCCGATTATGTTACGCTACCGCTAACCCATCCTACAAATAATTGTGCCTCCCTACTTATAATTATTTATGGTTTGCGGCAAAAAGTTTGTTGGTGGGGTTAGGAGTCGGTCGTCGGTCGTCAGAAGATTATTTTTATTTATTCTTCCCACACCCCACACCCCACACCCCACCCCTATAACTGATTTAGAAAAACCAGCCGTAGGAATGAAGACCTTTACCTAAAAGATTCACCCCTAAATAACATACCCAAACCACAACAAAACCACTGGCCGCTAGAATAGCTGGTTTTCTTCCCTGCCATCCCCGGGTAATGCGGGCATGGAGATAAGCGGCAAACACTAACCAAGTGATTAGCGCCCAAGTTTCTTTCGGATCCCAACTCCAATAGGAACCCCAAGCTTCATTCGCCCAAACTGCCCCGGCGATGATACCGATAGTGAGAAGGGGAAAACCGAGACCGATGACCCGATAACTGATATTATCGAGGGTTTCCGCCAAGCTAAGACGTTGGGGCGAAAGGGTCGCCATCGCTGTTAAGGTGGGAGTTAAAAGGGCGGTTGTGCCACTGTTAGCCGTTTCCAGGAAAATTGGGGCGGAAAGAGTGGTAGATAACTTATTTTGCAGACGATAGGCTCCCGTACCCACGGAACTGCCTTTTAACTCGATATTTTGACCTCTAGTGACGATCAGAAAAGCGATCGCCATCAGGGAACCCACCATCAAAGCAGCATAACTTAACATCATGACGCTAACGTGCATCATCAGCCAATTCGATTTTAAAGCTGGAACCAAGGGCGCCGAAGTTTGCATTTCCCCGGGTAAGGACAAAGTGGCAAAAGCAGTAATCCCCATGGCTACAGGAGTCGTCACCACCCCCACCAGGCGACTGCGGCTATTGTACTCAGCAATTAAATGAACCGCAGTTACACCCCAAGCGAGAAAGAATAAAGATTCGTAAAGATTGCTGATGGGGAAATAACCCGCTTCTAACCAGCGCGCCCCCAATAAAGCGGCGATACAGAGGTTAGCGATGGCCACTCCCGTGCTGCCCAGGCCCGGCAACAAAGGTATGCTAGGAAAGGCTGCCCCGGCCCAATAAACCAGCATGGTTAAAAACAGGACTAAAAAAGAAGTGTTATCGAGAAAGTTCTCTAAGCTAACTAAATTCATGGGATTTCTCTCGTTTGTCGCTCGCTCGCTACCAAGTATTCCATCCTCTATCCTATCCCATCGGTAAGGCGATCGAGACAGGGAATTGTTAGTATCAGCAATTCCAAATTCAGAATGTAGCAAGGAATACAGAATACAAAACGCTTTTGCCCTGTAGCTCCCCATCCAAAATCAAGAAGAATTAACGCGAGTAACAGGGATGGCCTCATCGAGCATAAAGTCTAAAAGGTGGTGC
>NZ_JAPZQM010000651.1:0-6190 GCF_027530565.1 Microcystis sp. LE19-10.1B
GATAAATTCTCTCTAGCATTTTCTGGCTCTCGGGGTTTAGGTCTCTAATCAATCTCATTGTATTTTCCTGCTGCTTCGTTTTTTTATGTATTATACTTCTTAATTTTTTATTTGGGTAATTAATTTTGCATGACTACTTAATTGTAGGGAGAACTTGAGAATCAGAAATTGGAAACCCGTGATAAAGTGGATAGCCATCAGAATCATAACTGTTATTGGGATGAAATACATAAAACTTGTTTTTTTCTTTTTGATATCCATAGCGTTTTTTTTTATAATCTATGGAATGATTTAAGACTTCTTGAGCTTCTTCGATTGTTAAATCCATTGGAGTTCCTTTAACACTAGGTGCGGTTCCTTTCAATGATGAATCATGTTTAGGAGTTCCAGTGTAACGAGGACATAATTTTCTAGATTGAGTAATCTGGGTTAAATTTCTGATGGTAACATTTTCAGAGGATTGGTTTTTTTCTCGAAATGTTACCTCAACGGTTTCATCAACAAAATCGTCCGATTTTTGTAAACTGAGTAAACTACCTTTAAGTTTCACCGCTCCAGTTAAAGAACTCGATGTAATATTTTTGTTGTTAAAATAGCATTCGCAAGATTCAAGCAATACTTGGTTATCGATAAATGGTCCCTTGGTTAAAATTCGTATCAACAATTTAGCCAGCACTTGCTCTTGTGGATGAGGAGACTTTATTTTTTGGCAAATCCATTGATGAATAGTAAGATTAGATAATATTTTTTGTTGAGATAAACTACTATGAGTCTGGATAGGATAATTGTTCTGTATAGGTTTTACTTCTTGGATGATATCATATAAGTTTTTGAGCAGTTCGTAAGCCTCATTGTCGTTTTTAGCTTGCCCAGTAAAAGAAAGTTCATTAATCAAAAACTTCATTTTAAAGCAACTCCATTAAATCTTTTTCCACTTGATCAAAAAATCCATCAGGCCACTGATCAATTCCTCCGTCTTGATAAAGAATGGGTGAAATAACTTCTGATACAGCTTGTCCTTGTTTCAAATATCTTTGAAAATAATGAATTCGTACATCTTGAGCATTAATTTTCTTATTTTTTACCGCTCGACGAATACCATTTAAGACATGATCACTATGAGTTTCTACTATAATTTGTACCCCACAGCTTGCCGCTAATGCTAACAGTTCTCCTATCTTAGATTGTCCTTTTGGATGAAGATGTGCTTCAGGATTTTCTAATAAAATTAACGTATCTGTAACAGATGATAATAAAGCCACAACAATAGGTAGTATATATGTAATACCAAACCCAGTATTTGTAGGACGATAAGGATTACTCAGTCCGTAAGAGTATTGTAAACTGACTAAATCCATTTCTGGATGAGATGAGATTATGATTCTAGTTCCAGGGCTAATTTCTCCAATCCAAGCTTCCACTTGATTTTTAAAACTTGTAGAAATTGCTTGAGGATGTTCTAATTTTGAATCTCTAATTTTCTCTTCTTCGTAGATAGAAAGAAAATGTGCTGTAAATTCTCCCTTACTTCCAAGCTGTTTATGCTGTTTGACTTGAAATTCTGAAATTTCAAAATGTGGACTTGGAGACATTCTTTCTGCTCGTAGATAGTAAAATTTATCAGTAAAAAGATTGGATCGGTAAATTTCTTGAGGAATAGTATCTTGGGACAGGGGAGATAGTTGAAGAACATCAGAATTAGGATCATATTCAAAAATCCATGAACTTTTACCATGATCTGCGCTGGTAATTTCAAAAGTAATTGAATCTTCTTTTGCACCTTCAAAGAGAGCGTCTTTAGCTGTTCCAATACGAACTAAATCACCATTTAATGCTAATCCTTCCTTTGGTAATAAATCCTGCTTATAGGACTGGCGAAGTAATAATAAGGATTGTAGCAAAGTGGATTTGCCACTACTATTTAATCCTGAGAGCAAAGTTAGCGGTTTTAAATCAAAAGATTGATTTTCAAAAATCTTAAAATTTTTTAACACTAATGATTCTAACATGATAACACCTCTTTTATTATTTCTTTAATTGTATCAAATCTATAGGGAACTTTAGTGGCTGCTTGAGAAACAGATTCGAGAAAATTACTATCATCTTCCATTTTTTTAATAAAAACTTCCTTGACGTTCTCCTTTCTCTCAATTAATGTTTCAAGTTCTTGTTCACTTAAATCACTCAGGGTAACTGACCAACTTTCAAAAAGAGCTTTATTGATAGGATATTTTCTTTTTCCATCTTCTGTGATTTTACGGATTTTACGGAAAGCATCTTCTCCAAAAATATTATTTGCCGCTTTCATGGCAAAAATAAACTTATTTTTGATTTCTTGTACTCGATTTTCATCTATTTTGTTTAGCTTTTTCATTGCTTGATCTAAAAAATCATCCCGACCTTTATCAGACGAATAGCAATTGTAGCTTATTAAAGTAAAAGCAATAAATCCTAAGATAAATTCATGATCGACCATGCGATTCTTTCTTTTTTGACTAAAACTTGTCAATTTTTGGAATTCTGGAATGTTTGCTAATTCCTTGAGAATTTTTATGGCTTGACCTGGATTTATCGCTTGACGAAATTCTTGTAAATTGAGAGGTAATCCCCCAGTATTAATTCTTCTAAAAATGTTATACTTAACTTTAGGTGGTGTACCAGGTTCAATTAAATACACAATAAACTCTGCTTCATTTATTCTGCGTTTATAGTTACGAGATAAATCTGAATACTTGTTCTTTTCTAATTCCTTTAAAAATTCTAGGTCTTTTAAGACAAGCTTCTCATCAAGAATAAAGCTTTTAAATGTACTCAGTCTTTGCAATCCATCTATAATTAGCCATTCGTCTTCCTCGGTTGCATCCATATAAAATGCTGGCAGAGGAATTCGTATTAACAGAGATTCGATTAATCTGCTTTTAGCCTTATCAGTCCAGATGTTAGCGTTACGTTGAAAATCAGGATTTAAGTTAATTTCTTTATATTCAATTCTTTTGATCAAAAGATCCATGGTTATTTGTTTGGTCGTAATTCTGATTTTGGTTGGATCGAAGAAGTCTGAACTTTCTTCTTCTTCTTCTTCTTCTTCTTCTTGCAATTCAGTTTCTTGGGATGTTAATTGTTCGTATGTGATATCATTTGTACTGTTTTTCATATTATAGTCCTATGAAATTGTTGGCTCTCTTATTCCTTGTGTGATAAGTTTAACTTATATAGTAGCTATCAATCTTTGTGTCCTTTGTGTCTCTGTGGTTCGTTCCACTCACTGCCCCCAGACTGTATTTTAGAATACATTTTACCCACTAAACTTGGGAGAGCCAATTGTTTTTAGAATATAGCGTACCTAAATAAAATGTCAACCCCTTCAATCCTGTTCTGACCTAGCTTGCCGATCACTCCCAAGGCAATTCCCAAAAGGACGTACAGAAGATGACTTTTGACAGTTATCTCTATAAAACCGTTGTTCCCGCTAATCCTCTCGTACAGATGAAGATTGCCGCTAAAACTATCGGTTCTCTCCTGCGCGGTAACGCTTTGGCCCCTTAAAATCAATTCATAACCAGAAAACCCAATCTCCGGCGGTGGTTGGGTTTTCTTTTGGGTTGTTCCTTCCTGTCTTCTCTAATTCAAACAAAAATATCGCTTCACCAGCAATCTCTAAGTACCACCTCACCTCAAATCTAGAGAAATAACGCTCTTTTAATACCATAATTCCGGGATCAGGTCATAATAACCAGCTTGGGTCGGTGGGTAAATACCCGCTTCGATTTTTTCGATAATAGTCGGCCAAGCTTGCCTAAAAGCGGCAGAGCGCTCGTTGGGGTGCAGAGTCCAACCCTTGGCATTGGTGAGAGTGGCGCGATAGTAGTTGCTTTGTTCTAGGGAGCGAGAAACCATAATTTCCCAAGAGTCGAGTTTTCCTTTGCCAGTCAAAATATTCCCCCAAGCTTTTAAACCATCGGGTAAATGATCGAGAAAGGTATTTTTATAAGAGCGCCAGAGGGGGGTGATCGGTAAAAGGCGATCGTAGCGACGACAATTAAGTAGATAGGCACGACTACCAAAAAATTTAAATTGATAGAATCCATCGGGATTTTTCGTGCAGGGATGCTGAGAATAAATCGTACCATCGGGCCGCGGTGGACCGGACAAAGGACGCACAAACATCATTTCTGGATGGGTTTCCATTAACTCGATCCCTTCGCAGATCCAACTGTAATCCGGTTCTTGGTAGAGCATCATGTCGCTGTCATAATGAACCATATAGTCGCTGCGACAGGACTCGATTTTGAAGATCGAGCCGAAAATCGGATAACCTTTGTAGTTATGGGTGGAACGGAGGGGACTGCCGAAATGCTTTTGATAGATGCGCTGACGATAGCTGGGATCGTAGTTAAAATCCACTAGGCGATCGATTATGCCATCTTTAACTAATTTTTCACCACAGGCTCTTAACTCCTCCATTGTACCCAGTCCGGGGCGATTAACCTTTTCCCCGCTTAAAGGGGCCGTGTCAATAGCGAGTACCTTTTCCTCGAAGGGAAACTGACTCATTTTGACTAGATGGGGAATAGTGTTCATCATAAACCAGACATCGGTTCGCGCCGTAAAAAACCAGAGCGAACAACTTGGCAATCCCATTTTGTATAAACCTCACTTTTGTTTGGGTCTTAAATGGGATACATTATAGGGGAATCTTCGCGACAAGTTGACACAATTCCTTATTAACCTATGACTATAGCCCTCGATCGCTTACCCCAATCTTGGCAGGGTTTAACCCATCGTTTAACTTATAAGTATTTTCAGGTACGCATTGATACACCCAAAGACCCCTATAAAATTCTCTTTCGTCCCCAACCCTATCAGGTTTTATTTATTCTTAGCCATATGCGATCGGGTTCGTCTTTATTGACCCATATCCTCAATTCTAATCCTGAAATTATCGGTTTTGGCGAAACTCATCTGGTTTATGAGAGTGAAGAGGATTTTAAAACTTTAATGTTTCAACTCTACTGGCGTTTGAAAGATTTAAACATGAATCATAAATATATTTTAGATAAAGTTCTTCATGATCAGAAGTTTTTAGATCATAGTTTTTTGCAATCTGATCCGGTTAAGACCATATTTTTACTACGAGAACCGCAGCGCACTTTAGCTAGTATTCTAGATATTAAACCCCATCAAAACGAGCAGCACGCCCTGGGTTATTATACCGGTCGTTTAGCCACCTTAGAAAGTTATGCTCAATTAATTAACAGCAAAGAAAAGAGTTTATTTATCACCCACGATCAGGTATTAAACCAAAGTCAGTTGGTTTTTAATAGTTTACAGAGTCATCTCGATACGAAAACGGGATTTTCTGAAGAATATCGAGTTTTAAAAACCACTGGCAGCCGCGGTATAGGAGATTCTTCCGAGAATATCAAAGCGGGTAAAATTATTAAACAAGCCAGAAAATTAGATATAGAAATTTCCGACGCTGTTTTAACCCAAGCCCAAAAAGCCTACGATCGATGCTACGAAACCCTCAGTCATTATTGTCATTGTATCTAAGCTGAATTGGGGATTAGTAATAGCCTTGATTCTCTCCTCCGAGTCCCAAGAAAATCCCCCTAACTCAACTCTAAGTTGAGCATTTAAAAGGTCTGATTAGCCTTCAATATTAGCAATTGTAAAGCCCATCTGACACTCGTAGAGATTGGGCTGTTGGCTTCCTCCTTTACCCAAGGAGTGACCACAGCCTAGTTTACCCTCTCGCCACCGGGGTTGTCCCTGCTGGTTGGCTAAAAGACAGCCCTGACAGACAGAACCCGTATCGAGAATGTGTTCGTCGGTTAAAATCACTAACATGACGTTCACCCCCATTGATCTCCGATCACTTTTGTCTCTATTGTAAGGGGTTTTTTCTGAGATGTAGTGGCGCGCTATACATTCCGCTACTTTTTGGTTTTTTTTCGCCTGGACTCTTCTTATGCAGAAGATTAGTCCTTCAAAAGGGATAGTCATTTCAGATAAGTCTGATACGATTCAATCTTAATTGAAGTGACTATAATTAGGGCTTGCTGAATAAATCTAAAAACCTTGTTGGATAAGGCTTTTAGACTTTTTTTCCCTCAAAAAGTGCCGACCATTGGAGGGATCGGGGGTAAAATTCAGGTACTTTTTCCCTGAAAATTAGGTAACTGACTAC
>NZ_JAPZQM010000035.1:0-14759 GCF_027530565.1 Microcystis sp. LE19-10.1B
AAATCCTTATCTGGCAAGAGACTTAATTGATTAGTTCGCTCTAGATAAAAAACAATTGACAAAAATCGCTAAATGCCTTTCTCTATAAGGGTTCCATCCCTTATAACCCCCGTCCATTGCATAACAATTACCGAAGAGCCATTAATGAGGCTTTAAAACAATATATCCAATCTCCTTCTGAGCGATCGCTCACTCAGTCCGATTTACGCCGTATTCTTCGAGAAGAATTATCAGCCCTCCAATAATGTTGCTTGTGATAGTTAAAAGTTAGGCGATCGCTGTGTTGTTCTGAGGAATAGCGATCGCTTTTTAATTTTTGGCTCTTCGGTTTGTGTTATGCAATCGACGGGGGATATAAGGGATGTAACCCTTATGTAGAAAAGCATTTGGCGATTTTTGTCAATTGTTTTTTATCTAGAGCGAACTAATCAATTAAATCTCTTACCAGATAAGGATTTAGTCGATTTATGCCCCCATATCGAATCATACCAAGTAACGAAGAACCTAATTTTTTCTTGTCAAAGTTTAGTTAAACGGTAAGAGGGGTAATTTTGTAAAGATGTGCTAAATTGGAAGCTTTTTGCAGATCACCTTGACGAAGGGCTTCCCGGACATCATCTAATTTTTGAGCGTCTTCTAATGATAAATAGGGCGACCATCCTTCGGGAGTCTCAATCAGTTCGACTTCCACTTCAGCCATGTACTCTCCAATGTGGATAAGTTTAATGTGAGGCTTTTTTGTCATGGTTTTCTCCTTGTAAGACTAGCACACAACGCCCTTGAGGATATTCCGGGTAATCTTCGATAATGACAGCTTCTCTAATACTCATCATCCAACAATAAGTAGTCGTGCAAAATTAATTTCCTAGTGAAGATAAGCAAGAGGCAAGAGACAAGAGGCAAGAGGTGGTTAGATATGTGTAATTAATTTTGCTTAGGTACTTAGCATCTCCTTACTTAGGGCAGGTGTTTTCTTTGAGGGATAAGCGATCGCTTTTTTGCGGCTTTCTTTTCGTCTCCTGACACTCTACAAATCAGTCCCGATGAAAAAATTTTCACCCCCACAGATGAAAGAGGTTTCCTTCCCCACACCCCACACCCCACACCCCACACCCCACACCCTCTTTCAAATCAGAGAGTAAAAGGGTTTTGAGGATTTCAGATGCCCAATTAATTCATTAGTTCTACTTTCAGGGATGAGGTAGTCATACCATAAAGTGACCCTTTGAATCTAATATAAATCTAATATAAATCTAATATAAAAGTTAATATTCTACTCAAAAAAACCTATTAGAAAAGTATTAACTTTAGAGATTGCCATTACTCAAAATAAAACTTATTCTGGTATCAAAGGTGATTAAGCAAATCACTTTTAACCCAAAAGACAAGACATTTTGCTTAAGGCATTATGGCTAAATCGAAAATTTCACGAATAGATTTTTGAGAATGTCTTAAGAGTTTAGAGAAAACAAATCATTAAGGTATTTTTTTCTCGAAAGTTTCATTTTAAGTTCACATTATTTCTTTGGAGTTGCTCAAATGACTTACTACGTTGATTTTAACAATCAAACAGATCGCACTTGGACTATGGTAGTCTATCAAACTCTCCCTGATTCAGTAGGATTAGATAGTGTTGCGTGGAAAAAAACGACAGTCCCGCAAAAAGCTGAATCTGGGGTTGATTGGGAGATTGAATATCTTGTTGCTCTTGCTAATTACAAACAAACTGGAGGGATAGGTGTTTATAAAGCCTCCCAAAAGTTTAATAATATCCAATTGGGAACTAAGTGGAAGGTTGTTTTTAAGGATGGTGTTCAGCAGCTAGAACCCGATGGACAAGCACAACGACCAGAGTTAATTGTAATTGGGAATGACTCAAAAAGTCTAGCTGATGTTGGTGTAGGGATGTCAAACAATTCAGCTGTTTACCAGCGAGATGTTTTAAGTAGTAGTAGTGCTCAGTTTAAGGTGACTCCTACCTATTATGTAGGTTTATTTAATAACTTGGAACTGGGAACCGTGATAAGTAGTAATGTAGTCGTCGGTCCAATGGAAGTCAAATTCCCATCAGGTCAAAATAAAGCTCTTTTGACGGCTACACTTGATGGTCAAGCGATTAAGCTAGACCTTAGTTATCAGAGTGCTTTGGTTGCTAACTATGAGCAAGTTCAAAAACTATCCCGCTCCATTGGTTCTGAGTTCTTTGATGTCCCAGTTGAGCAACAGCCTGAATTTGGTACTGACTACACTTTTGCTGCTACGTTGGTTTTTGGCACTCTGGCAGTAGCAACATGGGCGTATGGAAACAAATCTTTAATTGCTCAGGCTGCTAATGTTGTAATTGACAATTTTTCTAGCTTTGATCAGACCGCACGAACATTTAAAATTGTCGGTCAATCAGCGTTAGCTTGTGCTACTGCAATGGAAGCAATTCTTAAAGCAATTAAGGACAATGCACCACCATCATTATTAAAAGAAGGTGAGTCCAGTGTTGATGTCTCTTACAAAAATTTAGCCTGTCAGAAATAAGATTACATAGCATTTCCCAAGCTCGTGAGATATATTTTTTCCCCTATCTTTCAAGCTTGGGAAAGGGAAATAACAGTTAATGCCCATTCTAAGTGTTAGAAAAAAGGAGAAATTATGCTAAACGGAGTTCCTATTGGTACAGTATGCCCATTTGCTGGTCAAATCCATCCCATAACAGGTGATATAAACAATATTTGGACTTCATCTGGTTGCTCAAGTCAGAATGCACAGGCTGAGAGCTTGAATGCCAATATTCCTATCACCTATCCTGAAGCATACGGTTGGATGTTGTGCGATGGTCGTTATCTTGAAATAGATGCTTACCCTGAGCTATTTGCAGTAATTGGAACACTTTATGGAAAACAAGGGGATAATAAATTTAGACTTCCAGACTATCGTGGATTATTCATGAGAGGGGTTGATGCTGGTTCTGGACTAGATCCAGATGCTGCTGAACGAATTGGACCAGAGGGAATGGGTAAAAGTAGCGGGATCGGTTCACTTCAGTGTGATGCTCTCCAGCAACACCAGCACGACTATAATGCTATTCTCCTGTCAGCACAAGCACAACCGGGTACTGGCTCAGTTGGGCAAACATCTGAGATAAAACAGACTACAGGTCCTGATAGCCCTCCTGCTCGCGTCAGTATCTATGAAACTCGTCCAAAAAATATTTCTGTCAACTATATTATCAAGTATAGATAGTGCGATACTCTACGGCACTGCATAGCAGCACGCCACTCGCTGAAAGCGCACCGAAGGTGATCTTGTAAATTGGGTTATCTTTAATTAAGTTTTTCCCTTACTTAAATTATTACAAAACAATTGAATGTCATTGATTATGGTTTGATAAGAATTAACAATTTGATGGGCGATGATTAAAACCTTTTCCTCATCTAATTGGCAAGAATAAGCACTTCTCACCAGATGACGAAACCGCCTTAATTCATCCAAAATGAGCCTTGTTTCTTCTGTAATAACTGCTTTTCTCACCTTAGGTATATCAACAGACATTTGCTCTAATAAATCTCGATGCCATTTATCCCCCGTTGGGAATCTTTGAGCAATTTTTTTAGCAATCGCTTCAAATATACGCTCAATTCCAGTATAAACTCCATGGAAATTAAGCGCAATAGAATTAATTAATGCGTTTTGATACATGACATCCGATTGATTAGATAATTCTCTTAAAAATATCTCTAGCTGTTGTAGGGCTTGGAGAATTTTATTGAGTTCTTGATTAATTCTATCTTGAATTGATAAATTAGTCATAATTCAACCCCCTGAGCAATTGCCTCTAAAATATAAGGATGAGCCTTTTGAACTTCTACTAAATCCACCTCAAAATCCTGTCCATTATCTAACTCTGCTATCGCTTTAAAATAATCTTTCTCTGGTAAATCCCAAACCGCTAAATCAAGATCAGAATGGGGAGTTATTTCTTCATAATTTAACAATGAACCAAATAAAACAACTTTCGTGACTCCATACTTCTCTTTAAGGAGACTAGCACATTTTTGAGCAATTTTTAACCCTGCTTGTTGCCGTTGTTTCATCTCTAATAGAAATTGTTCACGGTTTGCTCTCGCTGCTAAAACTTCAGCAATAATCTCTTGTTTTCGTTCTTCAGTTAACTGTGTCATTATGATTACCCCTAAATCATTGAATATCAATAGTTTCTATGATAGCAATTTTTGTGATCAGCGATCGCCGCTCTTGTCGGTTGGGTTGAGGCAACGAAACCCAACAATATTTTATTTAAGGTGTGTTACTTCGGTGACATACCTTTTATCTATCAGTCATCAGGAGAGCTTATTTATTTTCTGCTTAGATCAGTTAAAATTGAGGAATGATCGGCCTAGAAATTGGGTTTATCTTCGTACTTAACCTTAACATGAGAGTGTAGGCTGGGTTTCACTATCGTTCAACCCAACCGTATTTTATCTATTCCTTGCTGAGATTCAGTTAAAATTGTAGCGTTATCACCATGAGTTAGATAGAACCCAACATCCATGATCATCTCTCTCAAAGAAGCCCAGGCTAAACTCCCCGAACTGATTGACAATCTCAAACTGGGGGAAGAATTGTTAATCACCGACAATAATCGTCCAATTGCCCAATTAATCGGGCCAATACCCATACCGCCCCAACGCCTAGTCCCCGGACTATGTCAAGGAATGATTACCATCGTAGCTGATGACGAAGAACATTGGCAAGATTTTTTGAAAACTTAAATAGAGATTTAACATTATGACTAAATTAGATATAGCTCAAGCTAAATCCGATCTCTCAAAACTTCTCGATTTGGCAATTAACGGAGAAGAAATTGTTATTATGCAAGGCGACGAGCCAGTAGCCAAAATTTCCCCCATCAAACGACCCTTAAAACGAGGAAGTGCTAAGGGAAAAGTATGGATGAGCGATGACTTTGATGAACCTCTTGAAGACTTTCACAATTACAGGGAATGACTTTTTTATTGGACACACATATTTTTCTTTGGTTTGTTAATGACGATCCTAGATTAAGCAATGCTCTCAAAGATTTAATTGAAGATGAGAACAATTTTAGTTATCTTAGTATCGCCAGTCTTTGGGAAATGTCTATTAAATATAATTTAGGAAAGTTAAGGTTAGTTCCTTCCTATGAAGAGTTTATTGAGAAAGAAGTGAACGAAAGTAGGATTGTTTTACTAAATCTTGAACTAGAGCATCTAAAAATTAATGCTTCTCTACCTTTTCACCACAGAGATCCTTTTGATCGCATTATTATTGCTCAATCTATGGCTGAAAATCTCCCTATCATTACAAGTGATTCAATTTTCAGTCAATATTCGATTGCGCTTATTTAGTGTAACTCAACAAATGAAAATATTATTGATCTTAGATCAAGATGAAGGAATAGCTCCCAATGATCCAGCCGCTCTTCTAGATTAGATTGAAGCAACAAAAACCAACACTAATAAAGGTGTGTTACTTCGCTGACATACCTTTTACCTATCAGGAATCAGTTTGCTTATGGCCTCATGAACGAGATATTTGCCCTGATACACTTTACTTAGATTCAGTTAAACTAAAATGATCATTATCTTGCTTGTTAACTAACGAACAATTGACAAACTGATGATCCTGTTATACTAAATTAGGTATCAACCTTAATCATTAACCCCAACATGGGAGATAAACCCATTTACTGGATTGGGACGTCAAGGGAAGATATTAGAGATTTTCCTGAAGACGCAAAGCGTAAAGCAGGTTTTCAACTGAGAGCTATTCAACAAGGAGAGAAACCCAATGATTTTAAACCCATTCCCATTATTGGTCAAGGAACAGAAGAAATTAGAATTTGGACAGGAGAAACCTACAGAATCTTTTATGTAGCAAGGTTTAAAGAAGCGATTTATGTCCTTCATGCTTTTGGTAAAAAAACACAGAAAACCTCGAAAAAAGAAATTGAATTGGGACAACAACGTTATCAACAAATGATTCAATTTAGACAACAATTACAGGAGGGATAACCATGACACAATCTAACCCTATTGAGATCACTTTTGGTAGCGATAACATCTTTGAAGATTTAGGATTTAACAGTGAAGAAGCAACTAACTTAAAAATTAGAGCCGATTTGATGTTAACCTTGCGGTCTTTTATCCAAGAAAAAAGATGGACACAGCAAGAAGCCGCCACTTTTTTCGAGGAAACAAAACCAAAAATTAGTGATTTAATGAATGGAGAAATTAGCCGTTTTACTGTTGATAAATTACTCAGTCTTTTAGATAAAACGGGAATGAAAGTTAAACTCGAAATCTTCACCAAGTAACTTAAAATCATCAACAATTGACCATGAACAAGGGTTACATCCACATGGGAAAAGGATTTAATTCATCTTCCGTCAAAGTCTCTTTTAACCATCCCATGCTAACAGGAACATCATATAATCTTCCTAGCCCTAAACGCTTCCACATATGACGCATTCCGGGGACAATAACCTTAGCTACCCTTAAACCAATATCAGGACGAGTTTGGTCTAATACTACTAACATTTCCATCCCCTTTGACTCAATCTCTATAATTTGATTGATTAATTCATTTGTTCTACTTAAGAGATTACGCCATTATACCATAAAGTGACCCTTTGAATCTAATATAAATCTAATATAAATCTCATAAAAAGTTAATATTCTGCTCAAAAAAACATATTAGAAAAGTATTAATTTTAGAGATTGCCATTACCAAAAATAAAACTTATTCTGGTATCAAAGGTGATTGAACCAATCACTTTTAACCCAAAAGACAAGACATTTTGCTTAAGGCATTATGGCTAACTCAAAAAATTCAGAAAAGGATTTTTGATATCGTCTTGAGGATACAAAATCAACAAAAGTCTCAAAGGACATTATCTATTATGGCAAGTTACAAAGTTAATATCCCTGCTGGCCCCCTCTGGAGTAACGATGAAGCACAACAAGTAGGTCCGAGAATTGCAGCTGCTCATCAAGGAAACTTTACTGGTCAGTGGACAACCGTAGTTGAAAGTGCAATGAGTGTAGTAGAAGTAGAACTACAGGTGGAAAATACTGGAACTCATGAATTTAAAACTAATGTTTTAGCTGGCCCCCTCTGGAGTAACGATGAAGCACAAAAATTAGGTCCGCAAATTGCAGCATCTTATGGTGCAGAATTTACTGGACAGTGGCAAACCATTGTTGAAGGTGTCATGAGTGTTATTGAAATCAAGTACACTTTCTAAGTGCGATCGCCTCTCTTATCGGCTAGATTGAGGTACGGAACCCAACACTATTTAAGGTGTGTTACTTCGGTGATGCACCTTTTACTGATCAGTGATAAGCTCCCCTATTTAAAAGCGTTACATCCACATGGGAAAAGGATTTAATTCATCTTCCGTCAAAGTCTCTTTTAACCATCCCATGCTAACAGGAACATCATACAATCTTCCTGCCCCTAAACGCTTCCACATATGACGCATTCCGGGGACAATGACTTTAGCCACCCTTAAACCAATATCAGGACGAGTCTGATCTAATACTAACATTTCCATCCCCTTTGACTCAACAATTCGCTGACACAATTTAACATCCTCTAATAAATCATCACTGGCTAATTGTAAATAATCATTACTTTTTTTCGGTATTATTTTACTATCTGGAACTAAATAAGATTGATTGCTTAACCTTGCCGTTTGCCACCATTTAACCGCCAAAGGATCCGCAGAAGGATTATAAATCGTTGTCCCATCGTCCTTAAACGATAACACATTCGGTAAGATTTGATTAACCTCCGTTAACGCTCGACTAATGGCAATTTTTGGGTCAAAATGCGCCCCATACCCTAACAAAATGTCCTCCACTTCCCGCTCCTTTCTCGGACTAATAGCGGCAAAACAAGGGATATTCAAATCACTGGTAATATCTAACACCCATAGCTCCCGATTTAACCCCTCATAATATTGCTTTAATTGCTCAAAATATGGCTCATTAAAGCTCTCTAAATTAACGGAAGGTTTAACTAATTGATTATACCACCATAAAGCCACACAATCCCGTTCCACTAACTCCATAAACCCTTGTAAAATCGCTTCTTCTATCGTATTTCCTGCGGCGCAGCCATTAGAATCAGCCCAACAATCTAAGGGTTCAGATTGAGAATAACCATAATAACAATATCCCGTCGGTAAATACTTAAAATCTTGAGCGGTTAAAGACCATACAGGAGTCCAATCAATGATTCTAGTTTCATCAAAAGGTTCAGGGACTTTTTGAAACCATCCTTGATTCTTCGCATTCCATTCTTCTCGATGTTGATATTGTTTTTCACTAAAATTCATACATTTGTTAGGATGAATAGCTTTATCTTTTAACTCTTGATAACTCGCTTCTTCTTTGATTTCATTTCCTTGAAAAACCCCCGAATAGCGCTCAATAGCTTCACAAAATCCACTTGCTTTTGCTTGACTATCTGTACGGCCTTTTCCCGCACTTCTACCTCCAATATTTTGCCGTAAACTGTCTAAATCATCAAAGACACTACGAAAATGATGTTTAGCTACATAAGTATGAACTAAAGCATTCCCTTGTATCTTATTTAATTCTCGCACAATTCCCGTAATAGGACCGATATGATGTTGATAGGTTTTTAAGGTTTCTTCAGGAGAACAAAAACGATGTCCCCCATCACTGGTAAAAGCCTTTTTACGATGTCCCAAAACCACGGGTAAAGGTGTTTTATTTAGAGAATATCCACAACTAGGACAGTTCGGACGTTTAACTAAAATATGCTCTTGAAATTGTAAATTTAAAGTATCATAAGTCATTAGCATTCCTTCTAAACGTTGATTTTTACCTTGAATAATCCACTTAAAAACCTCCATAGCCGTCAGATTTAAAACCGTCTGTATTGTCGCTGAAGAAAACCCTAAAGGAGAAATTAAAGAAATCTTATTGTCTCTCTGTCTAATGATAAATTCCTCCACGGGACGATTATCTCGTAATCGTTGAGCCAAACAATGCCAACAACCAGTTTTATCGGGATCAAATAAGGGACCAATCCAGGCTAGATTTCCCAGGGGATTAACTAATAACCACGGTTTTTGCAAGACTAAAGCTTGTTGATTAATACTCTCTAAATCAGGATGAAGATAATTATCGGTTAAAATAATGGTTAAATCCCCTTCATCTGCGACTTGAACTTGCAAGGAATTTAAAATATTGATCAAATCTTGCTGGGGAATTAAGCCTAGGGTTTTAACTGTAACCTTCAGAGATTGTAATCGTTCAAAAGCTTGGGCTTGAGAAACCTGAAGATGATGGCATAAAATTGCTAAATTAGACGGCAATAATTCTTGTTTTTCTAATAAAAACCCTCGTTTATATAACTGAAAAATCGCTTTTTGAATTGCCAAGCTATAATTAACAATAACTGCGAAGTAATTAGCATTATTGGGATTGATTTCTTGATTTTGTAAAAATTCTAACTGAAGAATATCAATAATTTCATCAAGATTACGTTGACCATCGATTAATCTGACTAAACGATAATAAAGCGGCTCTTGGAAACAGATTGATTCTCGCTCAGATAGAAAAAATACCGTATTTGGTTCTAAGGTTTCAATTGAGTAGGCAGGATTCCAATCAAGCTGGTTGAACACAATTTTTACTCTCTTTTTAAGGTATAGTTAAGGTTGATTATATACCTATAATATAAGGTTGATAGCAGTCATCTTAATAGTGAGGTGCGAAGTTTTCGTTTTGGGGAACAGGGAGGGAGCAGCCCATTTATGCCAAAATATAAAAGCGATCGCTAAAAGTGATTAAATTTATTCAATATGATACCAAATCCGCTTTTAATAGCATGATTAACTCCCAATCCAACTTTAAAAACCCAGTTATGGATTGTTTCCCCCTGCTCCCTGCTCCCTGCTCTGGCGCTCCCCAATCTCCTCCACCTTTTAAACAGGATTTGCTATCAGACCCCTAATTTCTTCCCTGCCTGAAATTTCTCAATTTCTCGGAATAAATTTGACTACCAAAATCAGGGTAAATAGCCCAAATATCAACTTAATAAAGTTTTAATAGACATTTAAGCCCTAATAGATTAATCTTACTTTTTTTAAAGCCGATATGCTGCCTCGCTAATCCTTTTAAGACTTGAAAACTTGGTATTCTGTCAGGGGTTGCCCGTGAGAGGGGTCAATTTTCAAGGATAATTTGTAACAGAGTGTTGAAAATTCCTTTAATCTTAGTTATGAGCGATCGCCCACCAGAACTAACCCTAGCCGACCAGGCCCCTGCCAACTACGAATGTCGCTCCTGCGGCTACGTTTACGACCCCAGCAAGGGAGATAGTAAAACCAACACTCCCGCTGGAACCCCCTTCGAGGAATTGCCAGAAACGTGGCGCTGTCCCGTGTGTGGTGTGCGTCGTTCCCAATTTATCAACATCGGAGCCAAAGATGCTCCTTCGGGATTCCAAGAAAATCTTAGCTATGGTTTTGGAGTTAACCGTCTGACTCCGGCACAAAAAAATATTTTGATTTTCGGGGCTTTAGCGCTAGGATTTGTTTTCTTTATTAGTTTATATGGTTTAAACTAACTCAAGCACTCATTATCTTTAATCCAACGGCTCTTATGAGCCTGTAACCCATCGGGTACAAACCCTAATCCGTCCCGATTCCTTGACCAATACCTCTGAACCATTGATGAGAAAACTGAAACAATTCGTAATAGTTCTAGCTGTAGCCTTTTTCTGCTTTAGCTGTAGTAGTGTGCCATCCCTGAGCAGTAGTCCTTGGCAAATCCTCACCCTCGACACTGACTCCACTTTTGCCGATATCGCCTTTACCGACGACCTGCAGCACGGTTGGTTAGTGGGAACCAAATCTACCCTCTTTGAAACCACCGATGGGGGGGACAGCTGGCAGCAAAAAGTCCTCAACCTTGGCGAAGAAAAAGTTAGCTTTAGCGCCGTCAGTTTCCACGACCAAGAGGGTTGGATTGTCGGTAAACCCTCAATTCTTCTCCATAGCGAAGACGGGGGCAGCAGCTGGTCCCGTATCCCCTTAAGTGAAAAATTACCCGGTTCCCCCTACGGAATTATCGCCCTTAACGACAAAACCGCCGAAATGGTCACGGATTTAGGCGCTATCTACCGCACCAAAGACGGGGGCAAAACTTGGCAAGCTTTAGTGGAAGGTGCTGTGGGTGTGGCCCGGACAATTGTTCGTTCCCATGATGGTAAATACGTGGCCGTTTCCGCACGCGGTAACTTTTATTCCACTTGGGAACCGGGGTCAACAGAATGGCAACCCCACAATCGTCTTTCTTCCCGCCGTTTACAAAAAGTCGGTTATGGTGAAAAAGGAGAACTGTGGGCCCTGGCCCGGGGTGGTCAACTACAATTTACTAGCCCCAATGATCTCGATACATGGGAAGATAAGGTATTCCCAGAGTTTTCCACCAGTTGGGGACTTTTGGACCTCAACTACCGCAGCCCCGAAGAAATTTGGGTCGCTGGTGGTAGCGGCAATCTCTTGGTCAGTCATGACAGCGGCCAATCTTGGCAAAAAGATCGCGCGGTGGAAAGTGTCCCCTCCAATCTCTATCGAATTGTTTTTATCAATTCCGACAAGGGTTTTGTCTTGGGACAAGATGGGGTTTTACTGAAATATAATCCCCCTAGCGAACCGGCCTAAAACTTGTCTCAGGGTCAACAAAGTCTCTATTATAGAGATTGAATTTTTCAAGTCCTATCATTCCGAGGAGAACCGTCCATGTCAGGTAGTACCGGCGAACGTCCTTTTGGCGATATCGTTACCAGTATTCGTTACTGGATTATCCATAGCATCACCATCCCCATGCTGTTTATCGCAGGTTGGTTATTCGTGAGTACCGGTTTAGCTTACGATGTTTTTGGCACTCCCCGTCCCGATGAGTATTACACTCAAGAGCGTCAAGAATTACCGATCATTAATGATCGCTTTGAGGCCAAAAATCAAATCGAGCAGTTTAATCAGTAGTTTACTTTAATTAAGGATAAAAACAATGGCTAGTGGTAATCCCAATCAACCCATTTCTTACCCCATTTTCACCGTTCGCTGGTTGGCAGTTCATACCTTAGCGGTTCCCACTGTCTTCTTTATCGGTGCAATTGCGGCAATGCAGTTTATTCAACGCTAGGAGAACAATTATGGAAAGAACACCTAATCCGAATCGGCAAGCCGTCGAGTTAAATCGTACTTCTCTTTACCTAGGTTTACTCCTAGTTGCTGTCTTGGGAATTTTATTTTCCAGCTATTTCTTTAACTAATTAGTCCCGATTCATTGTCATCGCAATTAGGAGGTGTTATTCATGTTCGCAGAAGGTCGTATTCCTTTGTGGTTAGTCGCCACCATCGCCGGTCTAGGCGTTATCGCTGTGCTTGGTCTTTTCTTCTACGGAGCTTACGCCGGTTTAGGTTCCTCTATGTAATTCCATTACGGGTAATTTCCCCCAGCAAAAAGCCGTTAGTTATAGAAATAACTAGCGGTTTTTTCAGTATTCGGTGAAAAGTAAAGCTCGATCGAACTTTATACTAATACTAAATCCCTTGAGTAACGCACAGAAAAAGGGGAGAATAAATAATCAGTTTTTAATAACCGGATTTAGGATAAATCCGTTTTTAATAGTGTGATTAACTCTCAAGTTATCAATTGTTTCTCCCTGCTCCCCACTCCCTGCTCCCTTCTCCCCACACCCCACACCCCACACCCTGCCCCCACGAAAAACTTTTTCAGCATACCCTAATTAAAAAAAGGAGTCAAAGACTTGACTCCTTTAGTTATAGGGATGATTTAGCTAAAACTAAACTTCTTGTTTACGAGTGCTAAGATCACCCAATTTTTGGAATAAACCGAATTCCACTTGTTCTTCCAGATCCGGATCGACCCCGGCGAATACGTCGCGGTAGATGGTACGAGAACCGTGCCAGATGTGACCGAAGAAGAATAGTAAAGCAAAGACAGCATGACCGAAAGTAAACCAACCTCTCGGAGAAGTGCGGAATACCCCGTCAGACTTCAGGGTTTCGGTGTCAAACTCGAAAGCTTCACCGAGTTGCGCTCTACGGGCAAATTTCTTCACATCAGCAGGATCGCTGAACACCTGACCATCGAGAGAGCCACCGTAGAAAGAAACGGTAACACCACTTTGTTCGATACTCAGTTTCGATTCCGCACGACGGAAAGGAATATCCGCGCGAACGATACCTTCCGAGTCAGTCAGGACAACGGGGAAGGTTTCAAAGAAGTTAGGCATCCGACGCACGCTGAGGACGCGACCTTCGCCATCTTTGAACACGGGGTGTCCTAACCAAGATTTAGCGATACCGTCACCGCTATCCATGGCACCAGTACGGAATAAACCACCTTTAGCGGGGCTATTACCGACATAATCATAGAAAGCCAGTTTTTCGGGGATTGCTTGGTAAGCTTCGGCGATGGTGGCTCCGTTGGCAATGCTGGCCTCGACGCGACGCTCAATTTCTTCTTGGAAATAGCCCTTATCCCATTGGTAACGGGTCGGGCCAAAGAGTTCGATCGGGGTGGTAGCATTACCGTACCACATGGTTCCGGCCACGACGAAAGCGGCAAAGAAAACAGCGGCGATACTGCTAGAAAGCACCGTTTCGATATTACCCATTCTCAGGGCTTTATAGAGTCTTTCGGGGGGACGAACGGTTAAATGGAATAAACCGGCGATAATCCCAACGATACCCGCAGCAATGTGGTGAGCTACCACACCCCCGGGGTTAAAGGGGTTAAAACCAGCCGGTCCCCATTCGGGAGCTACGGGCTGCACATGACCGGTTAAACCGTAGGCATCGGAAACCCACATCCCGGGACCCCAAAGGCCTGTTTGATGGAAAGCACCGAAACCGAAGCAAAGTAAACCGGATAAGAACAGGTGAATACCGAACATTTTCGGTAAATCGAGGGCTGATTCGCCCGTGCGGGGATCGATGAATAATTCTAAATCCCAGAAAACCCAGTGCCAAACCGCCGCTAGGAATAGCAGACCGGATAAGACGATATGAGCGGCGGCAACGCCTTCAAAAGACCAGAAACCGGGGTCAACACCAGTTTCGCCGGTGACGCTCCAGCCACCCCAAGAACCAGTGACACCTAAACGGGCCATGAAGGGCAGCACGAACATTCCTTGCCGCCACATCGGGTTTAATACGGGGTCACTGGGGTCGAAAATAGCAAGCTCATAGAGGGCCATGGAGCCAGCCCAACCCGCTACCAGTGCGGTGTGCATCAGGTGAACGGAAATTAAACGGCCCGGGTCGTTGAGAACGACTGTGTGTACTCGATACCAAGGTAGTCCCATTGACTACGCTCCTCCTATTGACAATTTAGTGTCCACTTAGACGCTTTTTATATTCAGGGTGAAAATATAAGCCCAACAATCTCGACTGTTAAGTGCAAGAGTTAGCCGACCTACATTATCCCTTGAAAAGTGTATCTATTCTAAAGAAGTGTAACTATTGTTAGAACAGATTTCAAGTCTTTGCGATCGGTCTTCCGCCAGAATATTCCAACCCACATTCCGCACCCTAAAGTGTCACATTGAAAATTTTATCTAAATCGTCAAAACGATTGCCGGCTCTGAATTACAGGCTAATTTGTTTGCCCAGCAGATGCACAATTAGCCCTAAAAATCTGATAGCTCTGATACCA
>NZ_JAPZQM010000083.1:0-1288 GCF_027530565.1 Microcystis sp. LE19-10.1B
TATTTTCAATAGTAAATTAATATATTCCTCTGTGGCTTTTTTATGATTTCCATTTTTTCTCCCATCTTCTAGACTTTCTAAATTGTTAGGATCGCCGTGAACACACCAAGGGGCGACCGTTTTGAGTGAACAGCCAATAAAATCAGCTATTTCTCGTTGAGTTTTTCCGTCGTTCAGCAAGAGAAACATTAAAATTCTTTCCCTAACTTCTGCTCTTTCTTCTTCTTTAAGAGCTTTTTGTAAGTTTTTCTTTTCTTCTAAATCTAGGAAATCTTGGGCTGGCATAAGTAGGATTTTTCTAAAATTACTATTTCTATTTTAGGTGGTTTAAGTGCGTTTTAGCTTATGAGCCGCTCTTGATCTGGGACAAAGCTGGTCTTTTTACTCCTTCTCTCGGAACCGGCTCGTTTCTCCCCCTCTTGTGGGGTCTTTTTTTCTTGGTTGAGCGTACTGGGCTTGATTTTAGGCCGGCTCTTCAGTTTCTTGGCGGCTTTAAGTTCCTCGTCGAGGCTCTTGACTTGCTTTTCGAGCCCCGCTACCTTCCTCTCTAGGTCAGCTATAGTTTTTCCCTGATTCTTAATCACCTGTTTTTGCTCGGCCACCAGGTTCAGCAACCAGTTGACCAAGGGGGTGCCTTCGCTTCCAGGTATCTCGATGGGAAGAAGCATATCCTTAAGTTAAAGCAGATTTTCGTCCTCAGTGCAACCTAAGTCGATGCTTTCTCACGAGTGCGGGTTCATTTTCTAGGTTGACTTCGGCTTCCTTACCAGCATTTATTGAGATGTTGCTAATTTTAGTCCCGACGGCAAGACTTTGGTGAGCGGTAGTTATGACAAAACTATGTGGATTGTTTCAGCTAATTTGGTGTATTGGAAAAATGCTATAAATTCTATAATCTAAGACTTTAAGCCGAAATCTATTGCCCTATTTTAGCTGAAACAGTCCAGTAGGGTGCGTTAGCCAAAGCGTAACGCACCAATTTAATAATTAGGGTCTGCTGAAAAAGTTTTTCCTGGGGGTAGGAGTCAGTAGCCGGTCGTCAGTAGCCGGTCGTTTCAGGCTTTGTTGCCCTTGTTTTTTGTACCAATCTATGTACTATAAAAAGGATAATGCAAGGTTTTTGAAAGTCCCAATCCTATTTTCTTGCACTATACTTTGCACGGCTACAACTTGCATTTTTTACTCAAGGACAATAATATAGTTTAAGAGTCATAATTAGAAGCAAAGCACTCATTAAAAACATGATTAACCTAGAATTCACGGAAGAAGAAAAGAACTCACTGTCTTA
>NZ_JAPZQM010000740.1:0-11233 GCF_027530565.1 Microcystis sp. LE19-10.1B
ACCCTTATAGAGAAAGGCATTTAGCGATTTTTGTCAATTGTTTTTGCTCTAGAGCGAACTAATCAATTAAGTCTCTTGCCAGATAAGGATTTAGTCGATTTATGCCCCCCTATCGAACCATACCAAGTAACGAAGAACCATTGTTTCAGCAGTCAAGTCAATTAGGGTGCGTTAGGCAATCCCTTGTTTTTAGGGAAAAAATCAAGAGCTAAATATTGCCGTAACGCACCACAAAGAAAGGTTTCAGCAGTTAAGTAGGGTGCGTTAGGCAATCCCTTGTTTTCAGGGAAAAAATCAAGAGCTAAATATTGCCGTAACGCACCACAAAGAAAAGTTTTTGGTGCGTTACGCTACGCTAACACACCCTACTTTTATAAGCCGCTATGACGGAGGAGAGGCTCGGTACTAGGTTCGCGACCGCGGAAAGCTTTAAAAACATTCATAGGATGGGAACTTCCCCCCATAGCTAAGACAGTATCGCGAAAACGGCGGCCGATCGCTTTCACTGCTTCTTCGTTATCTAATCCCACTTCCTCGAAAGCGGCAAAAGCATCGGCGCTGAGAACTTCTGCCCATTTATAACTATAGTAACCCGCCGCATAACCGCCAGCGAAAATATGCCCAAAAGAACATAAGAAAGCATCTTCTGGTAGGGGAGGAATGATCGTCGTCGTCGCCGCTAAACGCTGTCTGACTTGTTTAGGAGTTTCGCCGCCATTGGGTTGATAACGATGGTGTAATTCCAAATCTACTAAAGACAAATGTAACTGACGCAGCATAGCCGAACCGCTCATATAATTCTTAGCTAGGAGCAGTTTTTGATAGTAATGTTCGGGGAGAGTTTCACCGGTTTCGTAGTGTTTGGCCATACTCATTAAAGTAGGGCGATCATAACACCAATTTTCCATAAATTGACTGGGCAATTCCACCGCATCCCACTCAACGTTATTAATACCCGCTGCGCCGGAATAATCCACAGTGGTTAACATATGCTGTAAACCGTGGCCAAATTCGTGAAATAGGGTAGTTACCTCCTCAAAGGTCATTAAACTGGGGTTTCCGTCCACTGGAGGCGTTTGATTGCAGATTAAATAGGCCACAGGTAAACGCACCTCGGCACCAGTTTTGGCGCGACCGATACAGACATCCATCCAAGCACCGCCGCGTTTTTCGGCGGGACGACTGTAGGCATCGAGGTAGAAATAGGCGATTTTTTCGCCCTTTTCGTCGTTAATCTGGAAATAACGCACATCAGGATGCCAGATAGGTGCTTTACCGTCGGTAGCGATAATTTCCACCCCAAAAATCCGTTTAGCGAGGCTAAATATGCCTTCTAAAACCCGTGGTAGGGGGAAATAGGGGCGTAATTCCTCGGCACTAAAGTTAAACTTGGCCTGACGCTGTTTTTCTGACCAATAGGCTATATCCCAATGCTTGAGATCGTCGGTTCCCGCAAAAGTTTTTAAGGCCTCTAAATCCTGTTTTGCCGCTTTATAGCTTACTTGGCGTAAATTGTCAAGCAATTTCTCGATTTCATCCACAGAATTGGCCATTTTCCGGGCAAGACTGACCTCGGCGTAGGTACTATAACCTAAAAGATGGGCCTGTTCCTGACGAAGTTGCAAAATGCGATCGATTAAGGGATTATTATCCAATTCTCCCAGATCAGCCCGACTAACGTAGGCTTTATAGAGTTTTTCCCGCAATTCCCGATTATCGCTGTACTTCATAAAGGGGAAATAACTGGGAAAATCGAGGGTAATCACCCAGGGACCAGTTTCGGTGCTGGCGTTAGTTTCCCCTTGGCCCCGGGCGGTTTGGGCGGCTAAACTGAGGAGACTAGGGGGTAAACCGGCGATATCTTCTGGGGTTGTTAGTTTTAGTTGAAAAGCTTTGGTGGCATCGAGGAGGTTATTAGAAAATTTCGTGGTGATTTCCGCTAATTCCAGTTGAATCGCGTTAAATCTGTCTTTTTTCTCCCCTACCAATCCCACCCCGGCCAATTGGGCATCCCGCAGAGAAGCTTCGACAATGCGCTGTTGTGCCTCGTCTAATTGCCCCCAGCTTTCCCCTTGACGCAGGGACGAGAATGCCTCATAAATGGGTTTACTTTGGCTTAAACGGCTAATAAACTCGACTACCTGTGGTTGTACGGTTTCGTAAGCTTGACGCAATTCCGGGCTATTTTTTACCCCCATCAGATGACCGATAATCCCCCAACTCCAGCTTAAACGTTCTTCGATCCGGGTGAGGGGTTCGACTAATTTTTCCCAGGTGGGGGCAATCTGCGCTTCTAAATCGGTTAATTCTCTGGCCAGTTCCTGCAAAAGTTGCGTCATGCCAGGGACAATTAGGCCGGGTTGGATTTGGTCAAAAGCCGGTAATCCTTGACCGGCAAGCAGCGGGTTACTGGTGTTCGTCATAATTGTTGGTCTGGAAGGGTGGGTAATCTGTATCTTTTACTACCCTAACCCAAATCCCCGACCATCTATCCGGGCGATCGAACGCCGGAGCTTTTTCAGTGGGGTGTGGGGTGTGGGGTGTGGGGTGTAGGGTGTGGGGTGTAGGGTGTAGGGAAAGAAACCTCTTTCATCTGTGGGGGTGAAAATTTTTTCATTGGGACTGCCTCTGTTGATCAAAGATAAGCAAAAATTATTTATTGACTCCAAAAACTTGAGAATATTTAAATTAACATTCCGCAATATTTACAAATTCTTAAGAATTAATTGAGAAAGATTTTTATTTAACAACGATGTTACAATGGTTACAGCGATTTTACTGAATTTCATAATGGGTTATTCTGTGCTTTTTTGGGCAGCAATGGTTGAAACCCTTGCCACACCTAGAAGGTGATCCTAATTAAGACGGTCAAATCAGTCAATTTCACCCATAACGATGATCTTTTTTTTGTGTAGTTTTATTGCAAAAAAAAAGTTTTTTTGACAAAAAGCACAAAGTATGATAGTACCCAACGTATTTCTGGCTGCGAGTAATTATTGTAGAGGGGGAGAAAGGAGAAGGGAGAGCATCTCACCTTTGCAATGAGCATAAATACTTAGTGGAAAAATAGGCTTTTCGAGGGTAATTCTTGTTTTAATTCTCCATGTACGCAGTCTTTAAAAGCCTCTATTTCGTTCCAAGACACGATTAAGAGTGGCTTTTAGGCTAAGTATAATTACTTATCGCGTAAGTGAGATGCTCCCTCTGGTATCAAATAAATCAAAGGGTGAAACCTGAGTTAACAAATAAATACAAGTGACTCCTAAACTATACAAATCACTAAGATTGATCGGCTTACCGTTGGCTTGTTCTGGTGCGATATATTCCGCTGAACCGATTACTGTACCAGTAACAGAACGGTTAAGATGTGTAACAACTTTAGACGCGCCAAAATCTACTAAAACCGCTTTCTTGTCTGAGTTACGTCTAATAATATTTTCTGGTTTAATGTCTCGGTGAACCACTCCCTGACTATGAATAAAATCTAAAACCGGCAAAATATCCGTTAATAAAGCTTTAATCTTGGCTTCATTAAATACCCCCTGGCTTCTTAATTCTTGTTCTAAATTCTGTCCTTCAATATATTCTTGTACCAAATATTGACGGTCATCATCATGATTGAGATAGGCGAAAAGTTCAGGGATTTGGGGATGTTTTCCTAACTTCTCTAATTGGATTGCTTCTTTTTCAAATAATTCTGAGGCTTTCTCAATTGTATCAGTCCCTTGAGCCGAAGGAAAAAACTGTTTAATCACACAATAAGGTCGAGAAGGCTTACTGTAATCTATCGCCTTAAAAGTGCGACCAAATCCTCCTTGACCAATTAATTGAGTTGCTTGATAACGCTCTTGTAAGAACAATTTCGAGCGGCATTTTTCACAGAATTTATTGCCATCTGGATTGGCGGAGGAACAATTAGGATTGAGACACAGACTCATGGTTTTTACTCCTTTAAGTAGTTGGGTTGACGTTAAAAAAGTAGCTGTTGGTTATGTTGGGTTTCCTGTCTTAGCTGTTGGTTATGTTGGGTTTCGTGCCTCAACCCAACCTACGGTACTTCTTCCTACTTTACATTTTTACATGAACTAAGCCTAAAGCCTAAACTATGTTGACCTATAACCACAAAAAAACCCGCTTGCGCGGGCTTTTTCCACAAAACCAAAGTTTTAATTAACCTAACAACGCTTTTGCCTTCGCTACCACGTTATCCACAGTAAAACCGAACTTCTCTGACATTCCTAGATAAAATATCGTAATTTTGTTAAAATAATCTCAAAGAAAAGCCTCTAAAATCAAAGGTAATGTCCAAAATCGCTAAAAAACTTAGTAATTCTCCTTTTCGTTATCCCGGCGGTAAATTTTATGCCCGTAAGCTAATCTTAGCTTGTCTTCCTAGTCACCATAAGTATTGTGAACCCTTTGCGGGGGGAGCATCTATATTCTTTGCTAAGGAAAGTGTAGCAGAGAATATTCTCAATGACAAAGATGAGGAATTAATCAACTGTTATCGACATATCAAAGATCATCTTAATAGTCTAATTGAATTATTAAAAGGTCTAAACGCTACCAAAGAATTACACAATTATTATAAAAATGAATTTCAACCAGCCAATGACCTAGAAAGAGCCATGCGTTGGTATTATCTAAATAGAACTTCCTACTCAGGAATTATGAAACTTGAAAATTGTTATTGGGGCTATGGTGATAAGTATTCTATGCGTCCTGAAAACTGGCCTTCTCACCTAAAAACCACTTCGGAAAAACTGCAAAATGTCAATTTATCTTGTTTAGATTTTGAAGATTTAATCAATCAATTACCCGATGATTACTTTTTATTTGTCGATCCTCCTTACTTTCAAGCAGATCAAAATAAATTCTATTCCTGCTTCTTCAGTCTAGAAGATCATGAAAGGTTATGTAAGACGTTGAAAAAACATCAACATCGATTTAAATTTCTTTTGACTTATGATAATTGCTCCGAAATTAGAGAAATGTATGATTGGTGTATTTCTTTACAAGATAATGAATGGAATTACACTATTAATCGAACTGATGATCAAAAAAATGGTTTAAAATTAGAACATGGTTATCAGAGTGAAAGACGCAAGGGCAAGGAGGTATTTATTGCTAATTATGATCTTCAGAAACCTGCAAGATTTACACCTCTACAATTAAGTTTATTCGATGTATCTTGATTCCTAATTTTAATCAAGTAAATCCTCTATTTTTTCTATCGGGAGCCATGGTTGTAGAGGTTCAGCCGTATTAACATCAAAGAAAATTTTGGGATAATTAGGGATGAAATTACAGTTTTGATCCTGGCATTTCTGGCGAGAACAATTGATATTATTGGTTTGATTTGCTGTTAAATCTTTACTTCTGGCAACGTACATTTTTAAAAGGGCTTCTTCTTGATTATTAATATTAATTTTGCTTAAAAATATTTGCTCTTTTGGTGTGGGCTTCCAAACAAATAGTCCCGTTTCTAAATTGGTCTAAAAAAAAGCATTGGCAAGAGATGTAATCACTAAATCAAAATCTGTTTTAATATGAAGGTATTCCTATCAATTTAGACCTTTTGTGTTCGGTAATTCGATTTGTAATTTTCTTGTGCGAGAATGGGTACTTTTTCAAAAAAGATCAAGTTGAACTTCAAAAAAAGGTTTTCTAATTATTAAAGGAGGATCACCGATTTCTCCAGAGAGTTTCAGCAAGCCATCATCAAAAGTATCTAAAACATCCACTCTGGCTTTAATTGCCGTCGCCACATGAGTTGCATCTTTAGGTTTTAGTGCCTGATATTGCCACATCAATTCTCTGGCTAGTTCACCAACTTTTCTGTCCACATCATAAATATAAATCCACTCATGTCGGAAAAAATCTCTGATTTTTTCCTCACTTTCTTTAGGTAATTTTGGCTGTCCTTTTTCTAATTTCACCACTTCAATAAAAGTAAGAGCAGAAGTCACAATTATTACCTGACCATTTTCAGCTGCTTTGAGAACAGAAATACAATCATTAATTTTATCCTTTTCATTTTTCAGGAAAGCTAAAAAAACACAAGAATCCCAGTAGTGTAGCTTTTTTGTTGGACGAATCACTTACTTCCTCCCCAAATTCCGATCATTTCCTCAATGGTAGGTAAATCTTTTTCCTCAGGAAAAAGATCAATTGACTCAACTTTAATCCCGATTTTTTCCCCATCTTCTCTAGAGGTAACTATCCCCGATACAGAGACTCTTTTTTCTAGATATTCTTTGATATTATCAAGTAAATTTGGTTCAAAGTAACATTTAACACTTTTATTAGTCAATAAATTGTAAACTCTAAAAATAGGTTGACGACTTACATCAATAGCTTTAAGCACACCTTCTACAGTACCAAAACTTTGATATTTTCCCCCGATAATTTCATCAACATTAGCAATCAAAGCTTGATTCAAGTCGATACACCTTGAATCAAAGCCCAATTGCACCATAAACTCATCTCTTTTTTTCAATATTGCTAATGATCGCGCACTTTCTAAAGCTCGATCAGAAAAATACTTAGGGCGAATCGGATGTTCTAAAATTGTTACTATTCCCCTTTCTACAGTCTTAATAACTTCAGAAATTTGACTAGGTGTAATCTGATCTTGAGGCATTCCTTCTAAAGTAAGATGAATGCTGCCACTATGAATTTGAGAGATTCTCCAATTTATCAGGGGGCGATTTTTGTTAGCAAGGGTTTTATCTACTTCATGGAGTAGTATTGCTAATTGTTCTTGAGCCTTGATAAATTTATCAAAAGACAACAGTGAGCCTTCTATATCTAGTGTTAGGCTCTTGATTGTTTCCTTCGATATAGGGCTTTCCCCTTTAGTCATGGCTCTAGGAATCGTGATAATTATCTCAAGTGTAAAGGTTTTGGCTAACTACTAAAGCTTCCTACTTTACATTTTTACATGAACTAACCCTAAAGCCTAAACTAGGTTGACCTATAACCACAAAAAACCCGCTTGCGCGGGCTTTTTCCACAAAATCAAAGTTTAATTAACCTAACAACGCTTTTGCCTTCGCTACCACGTTATCCACGGTAAAACCAAACTTCTCTAGAATCACACCCCCTGGAGCAGAAGCGCCGAAGGTATCAACCCCCAACACATCCCCCTCATCGGTGATGTAACGATGCCAACCCATGGTTGAACCCGCTTCCACTGCGAGACGTTTTTTCACTGCTTTCGGCAGTACCGATTCTTTGTATTCTGCCGATTGTTCCTCGAATAGCTCCCAACAGGGCATAGAAACGACGCGAGCTTTAATTCCTGCCTCTTTTAACACCGCAGCAGCTTTATCGCAGAGATATAACTCGCCCCCCGTACCGATGAGAATGACATCGGGAGTACCTTCGCAATCGGTGATAGTATAAGCACCTTTAGCCACACCCGCAAGGGAAGTTCCCGCTAAATTGGGCAGATTTTGACGGGAGAGAGCCAATAAAGTCGGGCGTTTCTTTTCGCTCACCGCTACTTTATAAGCACCGGAAGTTTCCGTACCATCCCCCGGACGCATGACTAAGAGGTTAGGAATAGCGCGCAGAGAAGCAACGTGTTCCACGGGTTGGTGAGTCGGTCCATCTTCCCCTAAGGCAATGGAATCGTGAGTCATTACCCAGATGACGCGGGTTTCTGACAATGCCGATAAACGGATAGAATTCCGCATATAGTCGGTGAAAATCAGGAAAGTCGCCCCGTAGGGAATCAATCCCGTGTTATGGAGAGCAATACCGTTACAAATCGCCCCCATCGCGTGTTCTCGTACGCCAAAATGGACGTTACGCTCCTGATAACTGCCTTTTTGGAAATTACCAAAATGCTCTAATTCGGTGTAGTTAGAGTGGGTTAAATCCGCCGAACCACCGATTAAACCGGGTAAAACCCCCGCAAGCGCATTTAAGCAGATTTCCGAGTGTTTACGACTAGCGAGCGCCTTATCTTCGGGTTTATAAACCGGTAAAGCTTGCTCCCAACCTTCCGGCAGTTGACCGGTGGTTAACTGTTCAAATAAAGCCGCTTCTGCGGGATATTTGGCCTGATATTCGTTAAATAACTTATTCCAGTCCGTTTCTGCCGTTGCTCCCTTGTCCACTGCTTGCCGGAAACGATTTAACACCTCATCGGGAACCACAAACGGCTCGTATTGCCAACCTAACGCTTTCCGGGTTAACTCGATTTCTGTTGCTCCTAAAGCTGCCCCGTGAACATCGGCGGTATTAGACTTATTGGGGGAACCATAACCGATAGTGGTGGTGATTTTAATCATCGAGGGTTTATCGGTGACAGCTTTGGCGGCTGCGATCGCATTGGCAATGGCATCTAAATCGGTGTTACCATTCTCGACGTGCTGAACGTGCCAACCGTAGGCTTCAAAACGCTTGCTCACGTCTTCGGTAAAAGCGATATCGGTGGAACCATCGATCGAGATATGGTTATCATCGTAGAGAGCGATTAACTTGCCTAAACCCCAGTGACCGGCTAAAGAACAAGCTTCCCCGGAAATACCCTCCATATTGCAACCATCACCCAAAATCACATAGGTGTAATGGTCGATAATTTTGGCATCCGGTTTGTTGAAACGGGCCGCTAAATGGGCTTCTGCTAGGGCCAAACCGACACCATTAGCAATCCCTTGACCCAGAGGACCGGTGGTCACTTCCACCCCTTCCGTGACGAAATTTTCGGGGTGGCCGGGGGTTTTCGATTTCCACTGCCGGAATTGTTTAATTTCCTCGAGGGGAACGCTATCGTATCCGGTCAGGTACATCAAAGCGTACTGCAGCATACAACCATGACCGGCGGAGAGAACAAAACGATCACGATTAACCCATTGGGGGTTTTTCGGGTTAAAACGCAGGAATTGATCCCAGAGAACAAAGGCCATGGGAGCGGCTCCCATGGGCAGTCCGGGGTGTCCCGATTTAGCTTTTTCTACGGCATCTACCGCTAAAAAACGCACCGCATTAATACAAAGTTCTTCGAGGGATTGGGAGGCGACAACCATAATGTTTTTTAGAATGAACTACAAAAATAAGACCAGGTTAAAGAGGGAGCCACTCAAAGATTACTCTTTCAGGGGCATCGACTCAAGCATATTTTCTAAAAGCTAAGGTGACGTTATGGCCGCCAAATCCAAAGGAGTTGGAGAGGGCAGCGTTAACTATCTGCTGACGACTTTCGTAGGGGACGTAATCGAGATCACAATCGGGGTCGGGATTGTCCAGGTTGAGAGTCGGGGGAATCCGATCATTAGCGATCGCCATAACCGTGGCCACGGCTTCAATGCCGCCAGAACCGCCTAAAAGGTGGCCTGTCATCGATTTGGTGGAACTGACGGGGATTTTGTAGGCCGATTCTCCTAAAGCTTTTTTAATCGCCTTGGTTTCCGTGGGATCATTAGCCCCTGTACTGGTGCCGTGGGCGTTGATATAGCTAATTTCCGCCGGAGTTAAACCGGCATCTTTGATCGCTAATTCGATCGCTCTGGTGGCTCCACGACCGTCGGGAACTGGTGCCGTCATGTGATAGGCATCGCAAGTCAGACCATAACCGATCATTTCGGCGTAAATCCGCGCCCCACGAGCCAAGGCTGTTTCTAATTCCTCTATAATCAAAATTCCTGCCCCTTCCCCCATGACAAAACCATCCCGATCCTTGTCAAAGGGACGACTGGCCCGGGTGGGGTCATCGTTGCGGGTGGACAGGGCCTTAGCGGAGGCAAAACCAGCCAATCCCAGGGGGGTAACGGCAGCTTCCGTCCCGCCGCAGATCATCGCTTTGGCTAAACCCCTTTGTACTAGACGGAAAGCATCGCCGATGGCATTGGAACCGGCGGCGCAAGCGGTCACGGTGCAGTTACTCGGTCCTTTGGCCCCCGTGTGGATGGCGGTTAAACCAGCGGCCATATTGGCAATCATCATCGGGATCATGAAGGGACTACACCGGCTCGGACCTTTTGTCAAGTAAATTTCCTGTTGATCCTCAAGCACTTTTATGCCACCCACGCCCGTACCGATTAGTACTCCTATATCATCGGCATTGAGAGCGTCGATAACTAATTGAGAATCTTGCAGTGCTTGCAAACTGGCGGCGACGGCAAATTGAGCGAAACGGTCCATGCGCTTTGCCTCTTTGCGATCCACATAGTCGTGGGGGTCAAAACCCCGCACTTCCCCAGCAATGCGACAAGCGTGACGGGAGGCATCAAAGTGGGTAATTAAACCAATGCCACTTTTGCCGTTGATTAAGCCTGTCCAATAGTCTGCTAGATTATTGCCGAGGGGAGTGATTGCACCCATCCCCGTGATGACAACCCTTTTTAATGGCAATTCTGTCATGTTTGTTCAAAAATAAGGGCAGATTTTGCCCCAGATATTTAAGGCTAAATTGTCAATTTTCTCGCAATAATTAGGCGGTTGCTCCTACTTTCTCGCTAATATGGTCAACAGCTTTGCCCACAGTGTCAATTTGTTCGGCCGCTTCGTCGGGAATTTCAATATCAAATTCTTCCTCTAAAGCCATCACTAACTCGACCACATCAAGGGAATCAGCTTGCAGATCATTAGCAAAGCTTGCGTCGGGAGTAACTTTTTCCGGCTCTACTTCTAATTGTTCCACAACAACTTTTTTAACTCGATCGAAAATACCTTCACTCATGGATGTCAATTTTTATCCGCTGGTTTACCGGACTCTAGCCTCTAGGGTCTGGGGAAATGGGGCGGTGTTACCATTTCCGACAATAAATTTCGGTTAGCTTTTTCACTGACCATTTTTCATCTTACTGGAAGTTGTTCCCCTCTTGATGAAGTTTTTTCTCGATCATCGGGGAAGTGGGGTGTGGGGTGTAGGGTGTGGGGTGTGGGGTGTGGGGTGTAGGGTGTGGGGTGTGGGGTGTAGGGAGAAGGGAGAATAAATAGAAATAATCTCCTGTCTCCTGTCTCCTGTCTCCTATCTCCTATCTCCTATCTCCTGTCTCCTATCTCCTGTCTCCTGTCTCTTATCTCCTGACGACCGAATAAAAAGCAAAAATATAACGGATAACTCCGAAATTCAGATAATAATCATCGGAAATTTTGGGTCTGAAACCCCGCCGTTCTAGGTTGGCTTTACGTTAGAATTAAAAGGCCAGTCTCGAAAACCAAGTGGACGGCGCAGCACCTTGAAAACTCGGCTTAGGGGGTTCCGACCAGAAAAGCTTGG
>NZ_JAPZQM010000756.1:0-2836 GCF_027530565.1 Microcystis sp. LE19-10.1B
CCTATAAGCGCAAGAACTCACCTCCTGTCGCCATTAGGTAAAAATAGTCAAAACCCAGACTTGGCAAACTTTTCCTGCTTACAATAAGAATTGTAACAATAAGCTTGACAAATTGCAGATAATCTTAACTTCTCACCAATGTTCTGCGAGGATGGCTGAACTGCCGTTGATCGCAGCGGCAGCCACCGGGTTGAGTCCCCAAAATGCCCCGACTGCCACCACTAACAGGTTGGGCAGAGTAGCGATCGCCAAACTCTCATAGGCAGTGGCAAGGGTATGTTGCGCCAGGGCAAAGGTGTAGCCAAGGGGCTGGAGATCGTGGCTGTGCAAGATGACATCTGCGGCCGCTTCAAAATCCCCTCTTCCTAGAGAAATGACCACCTGATCCTCCCAGGCAGCCAAGCAATCACTACCACTGTCGGTTATCCAAGCCACCCGCTTACCTTGCCGGCGCAACTGTTCTTGGAGGCACTCAACAGCAGCCGCATCGGTGGCGAAGTGGATGCACTGATAAGGGATGCCCCAACTCACCAGCAGCTCCGGGGTAATCAAGTCCTGGAAACTTTCGCGAGTAAAGGCCAGAGTATCCACCTGAGCCAGCTTTTCCAGTACCCTGGCATTACGGATGTAAACGCCTTGTCGCGCTGCCGCCGTCAGGGTCGAAACCACTGCCAAGGGAGTAACGCCCCGCAGGGAAACCCCGATGTCGAGGGGTAACAGCGCACTCGCACGCCCCAAGTCTCCCGTCAGGATTGCCCAAGTGCCACTCAGGAACAAAGTGGGTAGGATCGCTCCTTGGGCGACGGGTTTGAGGTTCTGGAGTAGTTCGGTTTTTTCGACGGAATCTAGCCACCCTTCTCGAGCTGCCTCGGGAACGGGAGCGAACCGCTGCCGGTCAGAGAGCCAGTGGATTTCTGCATCTTCTTGCTCGAACAGCAGGTATAGCTCGTCTTCTAGCTGTTGGAGCTTGCTCTGGCGCAGGCTCTCTCCCACTGCTGCCAGATTGAGGGCGAGTGCGCCAGCGATGTTGTTGCCTTGAAGCAGTTGGTAGCTCAACCAGAGAGCATCGAGGCAGTCTATTGTCACTTGTCCCTGCTGGGTGAGGGCTTCGCCAACCCTCTGCCAGAGAGGAATTGAAGCCGCAAGGACAATTCCCCCCACAATCGAGAAGGGCAGTTCTAGGGGAGCAGCAGCGATCGCCACAGCCAAGGTTAAGGCCGGCATCCCTAAAGTTGGCCAAGTCCCCTGATTCCTAGCCCCGACTTTCTCGCTTGGATCTGGCTCTCTGATGCGGCTCTCGCTGATGGCAGTGGTTCTAAGCAGCGATCGCTGCAAGCGTCTGGCAAATTCGTCATCCCAATTGAGGCGGGGAATGCGAATTCGCAGCCGTCCCGGAATTTGATGGGCGACTTGCCAATCTACCCACTCAGGGGGTGCTGGGGAATTTTCTGCCGCTTGAACTGGTGCGGGAGTCAGAGTTGTTGTCGTCATGGTGAGGTGATTTCGAGAGGGGCTACCGACTGGCAGCGGGACGAACAAGACATTCAAAAGCAGGCTGACAGCAGCGACGTAGATGATACCAGTTTTCGACTTCCATAACCATTGTTGTAGAGTCGAGGTTAACCCCGGCAGCGGCAGAAGGGTAATACGGGGAAAAAGTCGCCCTCAAGGTAGGGTTGATTCATGAATCAACCCTACCTTGAATCAACCCTACCTTGAATCAATACTAGGGGGCAGGGGGTATCAAAGACAAAATCTATCTTCTATTTAATCAGAACCACTTAATTATCGGAACTAAAAAGGCTTATATATATTTCGACACGGATTCCAATTATACTAAAAAGTATAGGTCAAATCGAGGGATTTTGTCAACTCTTTTTTGCCATTAATCTATTTGTGTTATCCAATGGAGGGGGTTATAAGGAATGAAACCCCGATAGAGACAGACATTACTGCGATTTTTGTCAATTGTTTTCGCTCTAGAACGAGCTAATCAATTGAGTCTCTTGCCCTATAAGGATTTAGTCGATTTATGCCACCCGATCGAATCATACCAAGTAACGAAGAACCTTCTTTTTCCTCTTCTTGAATCGCCGATTTCGGGACAATGACGACGTTAACCGGTTCTTCTACTTCGTTGAATAGTTCTAAAACATATCCTTCCTCACCCCCCTTCGGATGGGCAACTATATCGACAAGAATCGCCGAATCACCCTGCTTAAGATTGTATTCGGGAACGTCGCGGGCTAGGGTCACTTCTTCGTATAGTTGCGCCATGGTTTATTTTTCCTTTCGAGGTTTGAGGGTGATAAATTGAAATTGATGATCTAGATTTCGTTTTAGCCAAATCGTGACAACGAATAGGCGAACTTGATTACTGCTGATTAATTCCCCCTCGACTCGATCGAAGGTTCCCTATTCGATTCACCGATCAAGTGTATTAATTGATATTGTTTCAAGGTTTTTTTGGGGTTGTAATTGCATAATTTTTTTTTAAATAGTCTAGACTAAAAAGGCTTATATATATTTCGGCACGGATTCCCATTATAATAAAAAGTATAGGTCAAATCGAGGGATTTTGTCAAGTCTTTTTTAGCATTAATCTATATAATTGTCGGGTTGCTCACCGGTCATTGTCCTCAAAAAAATTATGCCCTGGTTTGTCAAACAGTCCTAAGTAGGTGGGTGGAATTAAATCCCACATTCCGCACCCTAGTCGTTGAAATCAAAAGTTGCTCTAGCCCTTGTATAGTAAGACTTTTAGCGATTACTAAGAATTATGAAGTGTCACACTCTAGTTAGCGATCGCCAGCTTAATGAGAGTTTATCTCAATAA
>NZ_JAPZQM010000229.1:0-19801 GCF_027530565.1 Microcystis sp. LE19-10.1B
CTCTTTTCCCCCCTTTTCAAGGGGGGTTAGGGGGGATCTCTCCTTTTCAAGGGGGACTTCCACCTCTTTTCCCCCCTTTTCAAGGGGGGTTAGGGGGGATCTCTCCTTTTCAAGGGGGGTTAGGGGGGATCTCTTAATTTGTCTTTGATACCTGCTTAAAAATTGCTGATGTGCCTCAGCCATTGATAACCCTAACCCCGGTAATTGATAATCCGTTTCAGGATGAGGAGACGCTAGGATCAGATTTCGGGCTAAATCATGTAACAAATCATGGACCCGATAACTCGTTAATACTTCACTAGAAACCCCCGTTAATAATAAAGCCTTACTCCGTAAATATCTTAAAGTTTGTCTCGCTTCTATAACCTGACAATCCCATAACGTCGATGCCATTTTTTCGGTAATGGTAACATCATCGGGTAACACCCCTAACCAGCTAAATTGTCTCAATCTTTGCCCATTTAACCGCTTTAAACTGAGATTAAAGCAAGCAATTACACTATAATGTTTTCGTTTTTCTTCATTGGCATTATCTCCAGCTTCCAAGCGATCTAAAATTTCTAAATTAGCGATTTCTGCTCGTAAATCTTCGATTAATTCAGCCCAAGGAATCCCATCTTTAACTTGTGCTGCTCCCAACTCCAAAGCTAAGGGTAAATACCCCACAATCTTCGCTAAATTTTTCCCTTGTGCTTCTTCTTCAGCAGTTAATTCCTTTCTTAAATAACCCGTTAATAAGGCTAAAGATTGGCTTTCCGTCATCACATCCAAATCATAACGAATTGCCCCTTTAACGGGAACTTCTCTAGTGGTTACTAATAATTTACAGTGATTTACTGCTACTATAAAAGGATCAATATCTTCCACATTCCAGAGATCATCTACTACTAATAAAGCCTTTTTATCTGCCAATAAAGTCCTCAAGTGTAAGGATGCCGCATCAATACCCGTCGGCTTAAAATCATAATCTCCTAAAGCTTGAATCCAGCCATGAAGAAAGGATAAAATGTCCGGTTGTTGTCCTAATGTTGCCCAGAAAATGCCATCAGTAAAAAAAGCTTGAACCTTTTTCTCCTGTGCTAAAGCTGCCGCTAAAGTGGATTTACCAATACCTCCTAATCCATAAATCGCACTAATAACTAAAGTTCCAGTTTTTTCCGTTGTTGCTGACAATAAAAGTTTATTTAACTCAATACTAACCTCTGGACGTTCGACAAAATAACTCGGTTTAGGAGGAGCTTGATTGCGATAGGAAGAAGATTTTAAAGAAGCGGATATAACGCGTTTAGTTTCAGGATCAATATCATGGTTTTCTAATATCTCACACCATTCGGGATTGTCATAAACCCTTGCCAAAGATTCAGCTTCTAAAGATTCAGGACGATCTGGATTTTGATGCCATTTCTGCACACCCACCACTAACCCATTACAAACAATTGCTGCCCCTGATGTCCCCTGCCAAGGGGACTTTGGTTCTGCCTCTAAATTAGCCTTTTTTACCTCTAAAATTGACGGCTTCCGAGTAACTTCTAAGACTAATAGACCATCTGGCGAAACATCTGCTGTGTAAATAATACCCTCAATATGAAGTCTTGTCGCCTTTTCTTCTTTATCAGTTTTAATCAACCCCCATTCAGGCCACCCCAAAAACTCAAACTTAACTTTTTCCCCACTATTACTATCAGGTAACAACCCAAAGTCTACAGGATCAAAAGTTTCGATAGTTTCTGGTAATTCAACTAAAGCTATATCTATATTATCCGGTGCTTTCCAAATTACTTTAGCGTCTATATCCTGCTTATCAGAATAGTCTGATGCTGATCTAAATCGTACTTTACAGTCGTTACTATTATCAAATAGATGCCGACAAGTCAAGAGTAAACGTCCCCCAATTCGATAGGCAGTGCCATACTTAGGGGCAACAATTTCTAAAGCGCGATCGGGTTGGAATTGGGGCATAACTTATCGGATTGATGTAACCTATTCTTCTGGGATGGCGATGGGTTACGCTTCGCTAACCCATCCTACAAATTAACTGCTTTGGGGGCAAGCATTGCGTCCCTAGGGGTATAAAATTCTAATCGGGAATATCATCACTTGCTGTCAATACAGGTTTTCCATCTTTCCAAATGGGTTTAAGGGGAATTTTAATTCTATGGGTTATCGTATCTTTATTGGTGACACCCCCACCCATTTCTACTACCCAAAATTTCAGCCCACCTTTGCCTTCTTTCGACTGCTCAACCACAAATTGAACCTCTAATTCAATGTCACCCACTTCAAAGCGAATCTGCTCACCCTCAGAGGCTAAAATAGATTTACTCAGTTCAACCCGCAATGCTTCTAAGGTTTCTCGAAGTCCAACTTTATTGATGTCCATAATTCTCTAGTTATTTTTGAAAGATGCAAACCAAAACCCTTTCAATTCTATCGTTTTTCTGAAACTTTAGGGCGGACGGATTGCCTTTATCCAATTGATATAATAGCCCAACCCGATCGCTAAGGGAAGCGCGGGTTGGGAAAAGACATCGACCTAATATTATCTCAAGACTAAAATGACAAATTGAATTAGCATCGAGCTATTTTGCCAATACAAGGTGTCAAGATCAAACTAAGGAGCTAAACGTTGCCTTTGCCAACTGCCATCTTCTTGACGATAATAACAGAGACGATCATGGAGACGACTGGGGCGACCTTGCCAGAACTCGATTAAACTAGGAATTAGGCGAAAACCGCCCCAATGAGGAGGACGGGGAACTTCACGACCCGCATATTCTTCTTTTAGTTCTGTCAGGCGTTTTTCGAGGATATCTCGCCCCGAAATCACTTCACTTTGATTGGAGGCCCAGGCCCCTAAACGAGATTCCCAGGGACGGACAAAAAAGTAATTATCCGATTCCTCCTCGCTGATTTTTTCTACAGTTCCCTCGATCCTAATTTGCCGTTGCAATTCTCCCCACCAAAACACTAGGGCCGCATTGGGATTAGCGATTAATTCCTGTCCTTTGGCGCTGTGGTAGTTGGTAAAGAGAACAAAACCGCGAGGATCGAAGTCTTTTAACAGTACCATGCGGGCCCGGGGTTTACCCTCCGGGGAAATAGTGGCTAAAGTCATAGCGTTGGGTTCTAATCTTCCCGAAGATACCGCCCGTTCTAGCCATTGTTTAAATACAATGAAAGGATCGGCAGATGTTTCGGACTCTAGCAATTCTTCAAGATTGTAGTCCAAACGCAGGTCAGCGATCGATATGTCCATGGTTTTGCTTGCTAAATTCTATCCTTTGAGATCCTACAAGATTCTACAATCATGACTATCACCTCGGCCAGTGATGCGATCGCCTCTCTTTTAGAAATGGCGGAACAGGGAGAAATTGACCCCTGGGATGTGCAGGTTATTGATGTGATCGATCGCTTTTTGGCAGAATTGGGGTTATTAAATGATCTAGATTTAGCCATGGCCCAGGCTAATTTACCCCAATCGGGACAGGCTTTTTTATGGGCTTCCATGTTAGTTTTATTTAAGGCTGATACCCTAGAAAGATTGTCTTTGGAACAGCAAGAAGAAAGTCTGATAGATGAGGAAATTAGCGATTTAGAACGGGAATTAAGAACTTTACCCCGTTATCTAGAAAATCATATTCGCCGTCGTACTGCTGCCCCACCACCGCGAAAAAGACGGGTAACTTTGCAGGAGTTAATCACTCAATTACAACAGATTGCCCTAGAGATTGAAGCTTTACCGAAACTGCCTGTAGTTGTCCCGAAACCCCGGCCCCAATCCCGACGGGAAGCGGTACAAATTATCACGGAATTAGCCCACCAAGAAAACCTGACGGAATTGGCAGCGGAACTGGACTTTTTTTTGCAGAGAAAGTTTTTTCAATTGGAGAAAAAGGAGATAGAGTTTGAGTATTTATTAGATTTATGGCAAGCAGAAAAGCCCTCTAGTCACTCGGCAACACAGGAAAAGGTGGCGATTTTTTGGGCTTTACTTTTACTGGCTTCTCAATCAAAAGTGGAATTAAAACAAGAGGATTTTTATCAGGATTTGAGTATTTCTTTAATTAGGGTTTGCTGAAAAGCTTTTTCGTGGGGGTAGGGTGTGGGGTGTAGGGTGTAGGGTGTGGGGTTTTACCGATTTTCAGGTGGTCAACTACCTAATTTTCAGGGAAAAAGTACCTGAATTTTCCCCCCGATCACTCCAATGGTAGGCACTTTTTGAAGGAAAAAAAGTCTAAAAGTCTTACCCAACAAGGTTTTTAGATTTATTCAGCCAACCCTAATTAGGGTTGGCTGAAAAGCTTTTTCAGCCAACCCTAGATACCTTACTATCTTAGCGGGTTAAGGCCGCGCCTCTTTCGTACAAAGTGCGGGCATAATCGGTCCAAGTACCTTGGCCCCAATAACGGAAACAACTGGTTTGCACGAGCAAATTATAAAGCAGTGCCTCCAGATAATCGGGCCGTCGGGTGAAGCTAGGATCCGCCTGTACTAAAAGATCATATTTCTCGTGGAATTTAGCGCTTAATTGGTTCATCGGTTCGAGGACATTTTCGTAACCGCGCACCCAACTGAGATCATTGGTCCAAGATGCCCCATCCATGGTAAAACGGTGGTCGGACTGTTTTAACTCAGCGATCGCCTGTTCCACTGCTTCAGGGGTAGCGGCATCCGGATTAACTCGCTGCCAGATTTTATGCTGGTGTACGGCTTGAATTGGGGGATAATCTTGGGGATTAACGCCAGCGGCCTCGATTAACTCCAGATATTCCGTGCCGTTAAATCCTGCCACAGTGGAACCCCCCTGCATTTCCCGCCAAGGATTGGGAAAATCGCGAGGAAATTCATTCATCATCACGCCACCATTTTCACCGTCGGCAATCTGGGAACCTAGGGAAGGAACCCAAACGCCGCCGATTTGCTGTTTACCGCGGCATTTGGCCTCGTGGTAGGGTTGCATTTGGGCGACTAATTTGGTGTCGGAACCCTGGGTTTTAATCAAAGCAGTAATCGCAATCACTTCACCCCGAGAATTACGGGCCACCAGGCGATTAGGAATATATTTTTGTTCCTGACTCAATCCCGAACCGTCGAGATTTTCCACCGAGTGTTCCTGTACCAATAACCAACGATAGCCGCATTCTTTCAGGGCTTTAATATACTCGTAGAGGGTATCGGGATGGTTAGGAAGGTGCATTTCCGGGGGAGAGAACCCTTTGACTCGTTTCAGGGCATCGGGGCCAAAAATCGAGGCAAAATAGGTTTGCCATGCTTGCATCTGTAATTTTAGATCGGGAATCGGTGTGGAAGGAGCCACCGCATGACTCCACATCGTCCCCAACCATTCCACATAGGGTTGATATTGACTGTTACAGGTGATTAATTTGAGTTTATCGAGGATATCCTGCCGTCCCATCTGTACCAAACCCCAGAGGAGATTGCCGGAATAATCGAGCATAATCCGGGGATTACAGCCTTCCGCCACCAATTCCGGGATAAAATCGCCCATGCGACTGTAACACCAGGCAAAAACGCTGGCATTATGGTTATCACCATCCCCCTGATTCTCGAACATATGCTGGAGATTGCAGATTAATTCACCATTAACACCCGCGGGGATGGTGGGTTGGTGCATATGCAAGGCACAGGCAAAACCAGCCTTGATATGGTCTAATTGGAGATTTGTTGTCGGTAAAAAGATCGGATCATCGTGATTAACAATCGCTGCGATTTCCTGTTCCCAACCGCAAATAGTCGGTAGTCCGGGGCGGATTTCCGTGATAGCGTTCGATTTCGATGATACGGGTGTAGCGATCATAATTTTTCAGGCGAATAGATTGAGATAGTTTGTCCCCACTCTCCCAGGGACAACTTTGTTTACTGGCAACAGGTCACTCTTGACTGTTCACTGCTAACTGAGCTAAGAGTGCGGACTTGATCCTATCCCATTTATACTGGGAGTAACCCTCTCCAGACACAAGCCTTCGTAACTCGTTAAAAATCAAGATGATTCTTTACTGAACTTAACCGATCCTCGCACTATGATACAAACAACTATCCGCCCTTTTACCTGTAAATTTTAACCATGTTCTCGGCGACTACCGAAATTCTTGTTATCTTCTTCCTGATCCTCCTCAATGGAGTCTTTGCTCTCTCGGAAATTGCCATTGTCTCGGCCCGCAAAGTCCGTTTAGAACAATTAGCCAGAGATGATCGAAGGGCGGCGGTGGCCTTAAAATTGGCCAATGATCCCAATCAAATTTTATCGACGGTGCAGATTGGCATTACCCTAGTGGGTATCTTTGCCGGGGCCTACGGAGGAGCTAATTTATCGGTCAGTGTGGCGCAATTATTGGCCCAAGTTCCTGTTTTAGCCCCCTACAGTCAAGCTTTGGGATTAGGATTAGTGGTGTTAATTATTACCTATCTATCCCTAGTGGTGGGGGAATTAGTGCCGAAACGGTTAGGTTTAAGTAATCCTGAAAAAATCGCTATCCTCGTTGCTGATCCTCTGAATAGGTTATCAAAAATTGTTTCGCCCATTGTCCATCTTTTGAGTCAATCGACTAATCTGATTCTCGGTTTGTTGGGGATTAATACTAATAACAATGATTCCCCAATTACGGAAGAAGAATTGAAAATTATGCTTAAACAGGGAACCGCAGCGGGAACCTTTGAGGAAGCAGAACAGGATATGGTGGAAAGGGTGTTAGGATTGGGCGATCGCCGAGTAAGCCAGATTATGACCACGCGCCCAGATATTATTTGGCTAGATTTGGAAGATAGTGCCGAAATTAACCGCCAGAAGCTAATTGAGAGCAATCATAACCGTTTTCCTGTGTGTCAGGGCAGTTTAGATGAGGTTTTGGGGGTAATCGAAGTCACAGACTTATTGGCAGATTGTTTAACCGGTGAAAGTTTCGACCTGACGAAGGATTTACAACAGCCGCTTTTTGTGCCGGAAAGCACTAGGGGTTTAAAGGTTTTAGAATTGGTGCAGCAAAGTGGTCATCATATTGCCTTGGTAGTGGATGAGTACGGGGTAATTCAAGGATTGGTGACGCGCAAGGATATTTTAGAGGCAATTGTCGGCGATTTACCCCAATTAGATAACATTGAAGATGCTCAGATCGTGCAGCGGGAAGATGGTTCTTGGTTGATCGATGGTACAGTGGCGATCGAAGATTTTAAAGAGTTATTTGAAATCAGTGAATTACCGGGGGAAAAACAGGGCAATTATCACACTTTAGGTGGTTTTATTATTACCCATCTTGGCAGGATTCCGGGGGCTGCCGATCATTTTGAATGGCAAAGGTTGCGCTTGGAAGTGGTGGATATGGACGGTAATCGTGTCGATAAGGTGTTAGTCACGCTATTGTTAGATGATTTGTAAGTAATTGTTAGTAAACATCTAGATTTTTTCAAGCTTGTGAAGACCGATACAATTTTTTATCAACTCTTGCAAACCTTTCCGGGGTTAATTTTTGAATTACTGGGAGAATCAACCCAGAAAGCTGAAAATTATCAATTTTCCTCCCGAGAAATCAAAGAATTAGCGCGTCGTTTTGACGGTATTTTTTTACCGACCACAGCAGCACCGGAACTAATGATTTACTTTGTTGAAGTGCAATTTCAGGATAAAAGTGATTTTTATTGGCGATTTTTAACAGAAATTGTCATCTATCTCAATCAGTATAAACCCGTTCAGGATTGGATAGCTGTAGCTTTATTTGCCTCCAGGGATCTGGATAATAACTTTCCCTATCAACTGCGGGGATTTGAGATAACGGGACAGATCAGACCTATTTATTTAGATGAATTAATCGATAGTCCGGCTCCGTCTCTGGGTTTAGGAATTATTCAGTTAATTGTCGCTACACCCCAATTAGCACAGCAACGAGGAAAACCACTTTTAGAAAAAGCGATCGCTGAAATTGATGATCTAGTTTTCCAGCAAAAAGTTGTAGAATTAATTGAAAGAACCTTAGCCTATAAATTTACTAATCTTAGTCGTGCGGAGTTAGAAGCTATGTTCGGATTAGATGATCTCAGACAGACTCGACTTTATCAAGAAGCTAAACAAGAAGGTCGTGAAGAAGGTCGTGAAGAAGCTAAAACTGAAGCGATCGCTGGTTTACTAGCTTTAGGTTTAAGTATAGAACAGATTGCCACTGCTTTGCAATTAGAACTTACCAAAGTACAAGAGACAGCGGCCAAATTATCCCCCCCAAATTAGAAGGATAAATTATTAGGTTTCTCCCTGACTTTACCCTATTCATTCATATTACGATAGGTAGCCACTGCCGAGGGAGAAATGCGATTGAGATAACGGAAAATCCAATATTTTAAGACTGTATCCAAGATAACGGGAAAAGTGGCGATAAAGAGAAAATTAAACTGGCGATTTTCCGGTAAACCGAAATGACGACTTAATCCTTCTAGGATCACTTCCCAACCGTGGGGAGAGTGGAAACCGACAAATATATCGGTAAAGAGAATAATTAAAAAAGCTTTAGCTGAATCGCTAAGATTATAGAGAATGCCATCCAGAAAAGACTTGACAATCTCGATTTCCCGACGACTAAAAGCGACAACAAAACCAAAGGCAATCAGGGAACAAATATCGGCGAAAATATTAGCGATCGCATTTAAACCTCGTTGGCGAAATTCTTCACTTAGTACCGCGGCTTTTTTGGTAATTTCTCCCTCGATTTCTTCGTTAGATAATTTGGGTGCTAAACCAATCATACCTCGAAAATGTAAAGCTTCCTCAAATCTTCTCAATTCCGAAAAAGCTTCTTCTTCTAAATCCTGATTGATAAAAATAAACTGTTCCTGTTGTTGGAAATATTTATTAACCAAGGGGGTAATCAGGAAAGTTTTGGTTAATTGCTGGGTCAACAAAGGAACAATAATTAACAGTAAAATAAACTTGAGGGAAATGGCTGTTTTATAACGAGAATTGCGAAATTTCTTTAAAACTGCCTCCTCCGATTCCTCCGCTTGGGGATCAATTTCCTGTTTAATGCGATTAAAAGTATTGACAAAAGAACGGGGTAAAACCCCCGGTTTTTCCGTAGCTTTTTGGGATTTATTACTTTTGATTATTTCCTCATCTTCAATACTACCCGCTGCTAAAAAAGAGCGATTTCTAGAAGTCTTATTTTTGGCTGTTTCCTGCTCAAAATTTCTGTTCTGGATACTTTTGGGAACATCTTGAATATCTTCTTGCCAATAATTATCTTGATATTTTCCGATAATACTATCGATAAACTGAAGTTTTTTCAGACAAACATCTGTGGTGACAGTAATCACCCCATTATTAATTGTCGGTTGATTAGGTCCGAAAGTATTAACGATTGATCGACTAGCTTTAAACTCCGTCAATCTGACTTTAATTTTTTGCAGATAACCTTTAACTTCTGCGATAAAATAGGAATTAGTGCTGCTGCCATAATTCGAGAACTCCGCTGCCACTTTTCGCCCTTGAAAATGCTTATCTTCTATTTCCTTAATCTTCAAAGCTGCATGATAGGCCTCATCTAAAGAACGTTCAGGAGTTTGTAATAACCATTGATTAACACCTTGCAAAATCCGATTAAGATTCATAGGAAACAATTACTTCCACAAGGGAGAAAAGCTAGAGTACCGATCAGTTATCTTAACAAATACAATCCAGAAAAAACGATGTCAATCATACCAATTTGGATCGAAGGTGGGACTCGATCGGGAAAAACCACCGCTTTAGTCGGGGAATTTCGGCGCTGGGTTGTTTCTCAACTTCAGTCCCAGGATTCATTGTATCTCGATCGACCGAAATCATCGCCCCTTCCCCGATCGATCTTAGTTTTCGCTGCCAACGATGATAATAAACGAGAATTAGCCGATCAATTAGCCCTTGCTGTTAGGGGTAGCTATCCGATTCTCTGCAAAACCCCTTTAGGTTTTCTCACCGATGAAGTCATCCTGTTTTGGCCGTTAATTTTCGAGTCTTTAGGGCTAAAAGCGCAATTTCCCCGCCGATTACGCCCAGAAACGGAACAGGAACTCGCCACCCGTCTCTGGCAACCAGCAATCGCTGAATTCTTCCAGCTTACTAGCATAAATGAATATCGTTTCGTCCGTCAAGTTCTCGATTTGTTACAATTAGCCGGCGCTAGTGGTGTTCCCGCAGAAAAGATACCCGAAAGATTAGCCGACGGATTATCAGAAACAGATCTAAAACGAGTTTTAGCGATTAATGAGCAGGAAACACCAGAAAAAGTGGGAGAATTAATCATTCAATGGCGTGATTGGTCTCTAGAACGTGGTTTATTAAGTTATGGTATCATCTACGAACTCTATTGGCGCTATTTATTTCCTGATAGTCGTTATCAGCAGCAACTATTAAAACGCTTCCGGGGAGTTTTTGCGGACGATGTGGACGATTATCCGGCTATTGCCAAGGATTTACTCAGTTTTTTCCTCGATCATGATTATTTTAGCGTTTTTACCTACAATCCCCAGGGAAAAATTCGCTTAGGATTAACTGCCGATCCCGATTATCTACAAAAATTAGCGGCACGCTGTCAAATTATGTCATTATCTACCACTGACGGGTTAGCTGCTCAGTTTAGCGAGACGGTTCTCTCCTTAATCAGCGACGGTAACTATCTTGGCAATCTTCCCGATCAATTCATCTCCCTGCAAACCACCTCTCGCGCCGAATTGTTACGGAAGACAGCCACAGCTATTATTCAAGCAGTCAAGCAAGGGGCAGTAAAACCCGAAGAAATCGCCGTTATTGCCCCCGGTTTAGACGAAATCGCCCGTTATAGCCTGATGGAAATTTTAACCGGTGCTGGGATAGCCGTTCAACCCCTCAACGAACAACGACCCCTGATCAGTTGTCCTCTGATTCGGGCATTATTGACCCTTCTCGCCCTTGTTTATGAAAATTTGGGGCGTTTAGCCCCCCAAGAGGCTATAGCGGAAATGCTGGTGATTTTTAGCCGTTATCGCTGGGATGAAGAACAAAATTTAATTCCCGATATCGATCCAATCCGCGCCGGATTAATTGCCGATCATTGTTATCAAGTGGATCTGGAAAATCCCCGTTTATTAGCGATCGAAACTTTTCCCCGTTGGGATCGCTTAGGACAAAAAGCTTGTACTGCCTACGAAAGAATTTGTCACTGGATCGAAGGGATGAAAAAACGGCAGCAAGAAGCGAAACTTTTCCCGATTTTTGTCTTAAATCAAGCGATCAAACAATTATTAAACGATGGGGAAAATTTGCCCTTCGATCACTTGGCAGCTTTGCGAGAATTAATGGAAACTGCCCAACATTTTTGGGAGATTGATCGCCGTTTGCGTGAGAGTGAACCCTCTTTTCAAAGTCCCAGCGAAACTATTAGTCAGTTTATGCAACTTTTGCGTCGTGGCACAATCACTGCTAATCCCTATCCTGTGCGACAATTTATTAAATCTTCCCCGGCAGTTACCCTAGGCAATATCTTTCAATATCGTTCTTTTCGTTCTAGTCATCGTTGGCATTTTTGGCTAGATTGTTCCTCCCCACTCTGGGAACAAGGAGGTGCTTCCACTCTTTTTGCTGCGCCGATTTTTTGGCGAGAAAGTCCCTATCAACGCTGGACAACGGAAGCAGAATTAGAGGAAAATCAGGCACGTTTACAGAGAATTTTAAGGGATTTATTAGCAAGGGTAAGCGAAAAAGTTATCCTCTGTCACAGTGATTTAGGAGTATCGGGAACCGATCAAACCGGACAACTTTTATCTTTAGTACAAGCGGCAAAAGAATATGATTAAGCACTAGAACAAAATTAACTTCTTGGTTAGGAGAGGCAAAAGGCAATAGGCAAGAGGCAAAATGGGGAAATAAATAATCAGTTTTTAATAACTAGATTTAGTATAAGGTCTTTTTGGGTTGTAAATTAAAAGCTACCACCCCCGAACCACACAAGGGTTCTATCCAGCGCTCACAGTTTTGCTGATCCGCTAAACTTTTGATTGATGATACCAGTTTAGTTTTGATACCTTGACATTTAATCGGGGGAACAATGACGGCTGTTTTCATTAAAAACTAATAGAGAATTACATGAATACACTGGGGGAAACATTGAAAATCTCTCCTAAAATTTTCCCTTGAGCTTTACTAATCGATCGCTTGCCATTAACAATCTCAGAAACCACACCCTTAGAACCAATTTTACCAACTAAATCAGCTTGTTTCATGTTGTTAGCTGACATTAAGTGTAATAATACTTCCTGCGGTGAAGCTGGTTCGGGTTGAGGTTGTTTGGCATCAAAATCCTTAATAATTGTCGCCATTAATTTAACCATCGCGGTTTCTTCTGGTAGTCGATCCTGTTTACTAATTAGATTAAGGAGAAGATGACGCGCTTGCTCATATTATTCCTCATTTTCAATAATCTTGGGTTGAAATTTAGTCAACAGTTGATTATAAATATTTTGATTAAGTGCTAGAGTCATTTTTCTTTCGGTTAGACTGAACTTTTTGGGTGTGTTACTGCTTAACTTAAACCAGTGATTTTAACCAACTGTACCAAGCATCTAAACCTTCTCCAGTGGTAGCGGAAACTTGAAAAACTTTCAGATTGGGATTAACTTGATAGGCGTAATCTAAACAGCGATCGAGGTTAAAATTAACGTAGGGCAGTAGGTCTATTTTTGTCAAGATCATGACTTGAGAAGCGTGGAACATATAGGGATATTTAATCGGTTTATCTTCTCCTTCGGTGACGGAAAGAATGACGACTTTTGCATTTTCTCCCAAATCAAATAAAGCAGGACAAACTAGATTACCAACATTTTCGATCATGACTAAAGAATTCATCGGTGGATCGAGTTCGATTAATCCTCTCTCTACCATTGATGCTTCTAAATGACAACCTGTTCCGGTGTTAATTTGGATAACCTGACAACCGGTTTCACTAATTTTTTGGGCATCATTAGCTGTTGCTTGATCTCCCTCAATGACACTGATAGGAATAGCGGTTTTTAAATCGGCAATTGTGCGAGTTAACAGGGTAGTTTTTCCCGAACCGGGGGAAGAAACCAGATTAAGAGCAACAGTTTTTCTCCCCTTCAACCAACCGCGATTTTGTGCCGCTAATAGATTATTTTTTGCCAGCAGGTTTTGCTCAACTTGGAAAATATTACCATGAATTTGAGCGTGAATTTCCGCAGGATGATGGGGATGCTCATGCTCGTGATCGTGATGGCTATGACTAATAACAGTACCATCGGCTAAAATATGTTCATGGGTTCCCGTTTGCGGATTAGTTAATGTTACTTCCGAGTTATCAGAACAACCACAGGTTACACACATAAGGATTCTGTCTCCAACGATTTGAGATTTAATTCTTGACCCTGTAAAATGACTATATTGCGACTACCACATCGATCGCAGATTCCGTAGGGATATTCTAGTTCTAGCTCATTTCCGCAATCTTGGCACTGTCCTAAACCGGAAATTTCCAGAATCTCTAACATTGCCCCCTCTATATTAGTACCTTGACAACAGGTATCAAAACAAAAAGCGATCGATTCTGGCATAATTGCCGTTAGTTTACCAATCTCTAACACCACGCGCTTAACTTTCATTCCTCGCGAGTGTTCTAAAGCAAGTTCAATAATATTTTGGGTAATTCCTAGTTCGTGCATTTTCAGTTATCAGTTATCAGTTATCAGTTATCAGTTATCAGTTATCAGTTATCAAGGAAATTTCAACTAAAACCCCAAAACCCCAACTATTTGAGGGTTCAAAACAGCAAAAATAAGGATTAAATTGCCTAAAATCTGTAAATAGACCATTTAATTGATTATTATTCATTTTTAATTCTCCTGACTCCTGACGACCGGCTCCTGACTCCTGACTCCTGACTACTGACTCCTGACTCCTGACTCCTGACTTCTAACCCTAACAACAAACTTTTTCAGCAAACCCTAATTAACATATTCTCGGTAATTGTTCACCGACTAACATATCGAGAATTCTGTTAGTGCCGAAAGGGGTTTTTAAGTAAACTAAATTGGGGGGAGAAGCGACGACTTCCCCGATAGAAGCGGCATTTTTACCGTCAGGATGGGAACGCATCACTGCTAAAACGCGATTTTCCGCCTCCAGAGGCACGACAAGGACTAATTTGCCCTCATTTGCCAGATAAAGCGGTTCTAAGCCCAATAATTCGCACATTCCTCGCACTTCTTCCCGGATGGGGATCGCCGTTTCCTGCACCTGTATTCCCACCCCTGAACTTTGGGCAAATTCGTTTAAAACCGTGGCTAATCCGCCTCTAGTGGCATCCCGCATCGCTTTAACTTGCGGGCAAACGGCCAGAATTGCAGAAATTAAAGAATTCAGGGCTTGACAATCGCTTTCGATTGTGCATTGTAGGTCTAATTCGCCCCTAGCAATCAGAATGGCGGCACCGTGATCCCCCAGAAAACCGTTTAGCAAAATGCGATCGCCAACTTGTAAATTATTCGCCCCAGAATTGATTCCGGCCGGAATTACTCCGACTCCAGAGGTGTTAATAAATATTTGATCCCCTTGTCCCTTGAGAACGACTTTTGTATCCCCGGTGACGATTTTTACTGCTGCTTTTTCGGCGGCTATTTTCATGCTAGTAACGATGGTTTTTAGGGTGTCGATAGATAAACCTTCTTCGAGGATAAAACTACAACTGAGATAGAGAGGAATTGCCCCACCGACAGCCAAATCATTAACGGTTCCATTGACTGCTAAACTGCCAATATCACCCCCCGGAAAGAATAGAGGAGAAACCACATAGGAATCGGTTGTAAATGCCAAGCGCTCGCCTATTTTAGCCAAATCTTTAATCTCAAATCGGGCTTGATCTTCAAGGGGTGCCAGTAAGTTATTATCGAAGTTACTAACGAATATCTCGTTAATTAAATCCCGCATTGCTCTGCCACCGCTGCCATGGGAGAGAGTGATATTTGTGTCGGTAATTTTTGTTTTTTTTAATTTTAAAGAAGCTGAAGGAGTGCTAGTCATAGGTGAGGTAGTAAGTTTTCGTTTTGGGTAGTCGGTGGCCGATAGCAAATTAGGTTACACTTTATCTTGATGAAAAACACTGTCATAGCTTACTGCTAGATTATATTAATGGGTTTCTGGTATTTCTCGCACTTTTTCTACAGTTAAGTCCAAGGCTTGAGCAATTTGTTCTACCGTTAAACCTAAAGCCAATAAACGCGGCACAGATTCCAGTTTACCTTCCAGTTTACCTTCCAGTTTACCTTCTTCTCGAACGTCTTGAAAATAACGGGTTTGTTTCAGTTCATCTAAACTAAACATGGCTTCTATCTCCCGGCGACTTAGACGTGGTAATTTATAGATAAGGATCGTTTCTATTAATTGTAGGAGGTTTTGCGGTTGGGTAAATTCAGTTCGCACTCGTTCAATAAGTTGTTTGGCTGTTGCCACGGCTTGATTTTCTTTAGCAATAATTAATTTTATGGTGGCAATACCGAGGGAATCTTGATTAATATCATCTAGTTCATCTAAATAGATTCGCGTCACTCTCCCAGATGTCAATAAGTCTTGATAACGTAAAATCTTATCTGATTCTACCCGACGATGGGGATAAATGACCACCCCGCGCCAATCATTGTTAAAAGCAGTTTTACTGAGATATAAGAAGATTTCAGCAAAGAAACGGCCATAAAAATTCTGATCATCTTGAAATTGCACCTCGCAGAAATAAATAGGAATGCTAGGATCGGTAATATTGGGCAAAAATACGCCATCAATACGAAAAGCTAGTTGCTTGATTTCGACGGAATCAAAGCGGTAATTCTCGGCTTCTCCGGGGGAAAGGTTGATTAATTCAAAGAAAATTGACGGATAAGATTGAAAAAGATCATAAAAAATACTGTCGGTTTTCATGCCCGGACTTGTGGTGTAAACTATGCAAAAATATAGAGATAGAGAGTTTTCCTACTAATTAGCCTGATTATAGCAGTTATCTTCGCCAAAACAAATGCTAAAAGCCGATCCGGGAAAAGCTAAGTAGGTAGGTGTTAAAAGTTGTCAGACACCCCCCTTATTAAGGGGGGATTAAGGGGGGATCCCCCCGCCTATCGGCACCCCCCTTATCAAGGGGGGCAGGGGGGATCAGAGGCAAAATCTATCTTCAATTTAATTATAACTACTTACTTAATAGCTAAAATAACTGACAACCGATCGAGTCTAAACATCTCCCCCTGGTCAGGGCGCTATAGCTGACAGTGAGTCGCTATAATAGAATTCGCCGATCGCTAACTTCTCCCTCGGTAAAATTTCTATGACTGGAAGACTGAACAAGCTACAACAAGATTTAAGGAACATAGAAACGGAAGTGGCAAATTTAGCCGAAAGAATGCGGGAAAAATACCGAATTTATCTTGATTTACTCGGTGAATCTCTCTATAAACAGGCGATCGGGGCAGTGTATCATATCTGTACCCGCTACTATGGGGGGGAATTTCTGGCTCTCTCCCACAGCAATCGTCAGAAACTACAAGAGGAGATCAAAGCTCTAGGACAAGAGGCTAAAGCCAGTTTACAGCAATTGGGCGAGCAGAGCTTCGATCGAGGGGCATTTTCAGGGGTAGGATTCTCTAAAAGTCCAGCAGAGACGAAAAATACCCCAGATTTCTTGAAACTTTTTCTAAACAAACCAGAAAATCTAGCCGCAACTGGAGAGATTAATAACCCCGATATTTTACTTTATTGTTGTCGAGTGCTGGAAAAAAACTGTATCGAGATTCTCAATCATCTCTCCAAACAAATTAATCAGCAACTACAAAAAGCTTATATTCTTCCCCCTCATCTACCCAGTCAAATTATCGATATGGCAATTCAAGCGGGAGAAGAGGGACAATCCCTAGGTGGAGGAAATAATATGTTAAACATTTTAGTAGAAGCTAAAAACCCTGAACCAGAGGAGGAAAAAGATGAAGATGAAGATGAAGATGAAGATGATGGGGATGAGCATGATTTTTCAAGTGGCAAAGTCACTAAAGTAACGGCGATTCATCTACGAATGGCTGAACTGGAATTTGCTGATACGCGCTTAAGTGTGGAAAGAAATCAAATTCGCTCCCTTTGGGAACAATTAAATCGTCTAGGGGAACAATATCATCGTATTCGCAAAGAATATACTATCGCTCAAGCGGAAGCGGCATGGCGCAGTAGTTGGTACGATTAATCAGTTATGATCAAACAGGGGTATCAGGGAAGCATAATACTGGGAAATTTGGAATCAAGAGGCAATTATGAAAGGGGAAATACCCGACTGGGTGAGATTACAAAAAGCCTTATCTGTAGAAGCGGAAAAAGGTTATCCCGATCTTCAGGGAAATCAGTACCGTTTTAGCGAGTTTTTCTGTCTTAGTTTCGGGGATAATCCTCCCGTGGGAATTTCCACCAGTGAGAGAAATCGCTGGCGAGAATTAGCCCAAAAATTTGCCCAATATTCCCAGTTTAATCCCAGACAAAGACAACAATTAGTCACCGAAACTCGCAATTTTTTACAACAATTACGGCAAACTTTAGAAGCAACCCCCACCCCAAAAGAACCAGCTGTGGCGAAAATTATTAATACCACTCCCATCACGGCAAAGGCTATTTCTCCACGGCAAGTTACCCTCGAACAACCCTTGAAATATCTAGCGGAAGTGGGAGAGAGAAAAGCTGGTCTTTTAGAAAAATTAAACCTCCACAAAGTTGAAGATTTATTATATTATTATCCCCGGGATCATATTGATTACAGTCGTCAAGTCAATATCGCCAATTTAACCGAGGGGGAAACGGTAACTTTAGTAGGGAATGTCAAGCGCTGTAATTGTTTTACTAGCCCCAAAAATACCAAGTTAGCTATCTTTGAATTGCTCTTACAGGATCGCACTGGACAGATAAAATTAAACCGTTTTTATGCGGGAACTCGCTATACTAATCGTGCTTGGCAAGAAGGACAAAAAAAACTCTATCTGGTGGGTTCGGTGGTGGCGGTTAGTGGTTTAGTCAAAGCGGGTAAATATGGGTTAACTTTAGAAAATCCTGAATTTGAATTATTAGACAGTTCTGGGGCAAGTATTGAGTCCTTAAAAATCGGGCGTATTCTGCCGGTTTATCCCCTCACCGATGGAGTACCCGCCGACCTAATTAGAAAGGCTGTAGTCGCCGCTTTTGGGGCAGTAGAGGCGATAAAAGATCCCTTGCCTTTCGGTCTAAGAAAACAATACGGATTAATCGATTTAAAAACGGCAATTACTAACATTCATTTCCCTAATAATGCCGAGATTCTAAGTCAAGCGCGACGGCGATTAGTCTTTGATGAATTCTTCTTTTTACAATTGGGTTTTCTGCGGCGGCGGCAACAGTATCGTCAGACACAAAAAAGTGCTGTTTTTAGTGCTAAGGGTCAACTAATTGATCGATTTAATCAGATAATTCCCTTTCAATTAACTAATGCTCAGAAACGAGTTATTGAAGAAATTTTAGAGGATTTAGATTCTAGCACCCCGATGAATCGTCTTGTGCAGGGGGATGTGGGTTCTGGCAAAACAATTGTCGGAGTTTATGCTATTTTAGCAGCCCTACAATCCGGTTATCAAGCGGCATTAATGGCTCCCACGGAAGTTTTAGCAGAACAACATTATCGTAAGTTAGTTAGCTGGTTTAATCTCTTACATTTACCCGTAGAATTATTAACTGGTTCCACAAAAACTGCTAAACGGCGAGAAATTCACGCCCAATTAGAGACAGGAGAATTACCACTTTTAGTGGGAACTCATGCCCTAATTCAAGATGCAGTTAATTTCCGCAAATTAGGTTTAGTTGTTATTGATGAACAGCATCGCTTTGGGGTACAACAAAGGGCAAGATTATTAAGCAAAGGAGAGTCTCCCCACGTTTTAACCATGACAGCAACACCGATTCCCCGTACTTTAGCTTTAACCCTGCATGGGGATTTGGATGTGAGTCAAATTGACGAATTACCCCCCGGCAGACAACCGATTCAAACCAGCGCTTTAAATGGGAATCAAAGAAGGGCTGCCTATGATTTAATTCGGCGTGAAATTGCCCAAGGCAGACAAGCTTATGTGATTTTTCCCTTGATTGAAGAATCGGAAAAATTAGATGTTAGGGCTGCGGTGGAAGAATATCAAAATTTATCAGAAAAGATTTTTCCCAATTTTAATATCGGTTTACTCCATGGTCGCATGAGTTCCGCCGAAAAAGAGGAAATCTTAACAGCTTTTCGCGATAATATTCTGCAAATTATTGTCTCAACTACGGTTATCGAAGTGGGGGTGGATGTTCCCAATGCCACGGTGATGTTAATTGAAAATGCCGAACGTTTTGGCCTTTCACAATTGCATCAATTACGGGGGCGCGTTGGCAGAGGTTCCCATCAATCCTATTGTTTACTTTTAAGTGGCAGTAATAGTGCTAATTCCCGTCAAAGATTGACGGTTTTGGAACAATCCCAAGACGGCTTTTTTATCTCGGAAATGGATATGCGATTTCGCGGTCCGGGGGAAGTTTTAGGACAACGACAATCGGGTTTACCAGATTTTGCCCTCGCTAGTTTAGTCGAGGATCAAGAGGTGTTAGTTTTGGCAAGAGATGCCGCCGAAAAAATTATGTTAGATGATCCCCATTTAATCACTTTGCCCAATTTGAAACAAGCCTTAGAAGCTAAATATCAACGGATGTTGGGAGCGGATATTTTAACTTGATTTAGATGTTCAGTGATCAGTAAACAGT
>NZ_JAPZQM010000210.1:0-1804 GCF_027530565.1 Microcystis sp. LE19-10.1B
ACCAATAAAGCTGAGAGGGAATCCGAACTAGGGAAGTATTCGGAGGTCTGTGCCAGATTGTGTCTCGATGCGGTAGTCTCTACTTGCGTCGCCTAAATTGGTTTAGGCAAGCCCCGTCCCTTTTAGGGCGGGGTTAGTGACAATTATCCCTTGCTAGGCTAGGCTAAGGGCATTATAATCCCTGTCCCCCTCGATCGACTACAAAAGATAGCTTCGCACCGCTGCCACTAGCCTTTCTGTCCAAAAATTGGCTAATTCTAGGGTTTCTGCTTCCACCATCACCCGAATTAAGGGTTCTGTCCCGGAAGCGCGCACCAAAATTCTGCCTTTTTCTGCCATAGCTGTCTCAGCTTTGCGGATTTCTCGCCGCAAAGGTTCACATTGCTGCCAATTACGTCGCACTTCTCTATCTTCCACCCGCACATTGCGTAAAATCTGCGGATAGGTGACAAAGCTATGATCGACTAAGTTAGCCAAGGAAACCGCCGATTTCTGCACTAAAGCCGCTAAATGTAGGGCGGTTTGCATTCCATCCCCAGAAACCCCGTAATGATGGCAGAGAATATGACCGGATTGTTCACCCCCTAGCATGGCTCCAGTTTCCCACATTTGCGCCTGAACGTGCTGATCGCCCACGGCAGTCCGCAAGAATTGACCCCCCAGTTTTTGCCAAGCGCGTTCAAAACCTAAATTAGCCATCACCGTTGCTACTAATAACCCATCGGGTAGCTGTCCGGCTTCTAAGAGGGAACGACCCCAAAAATAGAGGATATAATCGCCATCTACTACTCTACCTTGACTATCCACGGCCAGGACTCGATCGGCATCGCCATCGAAGGCAAACCCTAAATCCGCTTGCTGATTAATCACCGCCGCCTGTAAGCTTTCTAAATGGGTAGAACCACAATTAACGTTAATGCGATCGCCGTCGGCTCGATCGTGTAGGCAGATAACTTCCGCCCCCAAGGTTTGGAATACTAAAGGTGCTAGGTTAACGGCTGCCCCCCAAGCCAGATCCAAAACTATTTTTAATCCCGATAGGTTAATATCCCTCCCGACGGAATCAATGACAGCTTGATAATATTTTTGGATTAATTCGGGACAAAAAGTCGCTTTTCCCCAATTTTCTGGTTTATCTGCTAATTCTAAATTGCCTCTTAAACCCGCTTCTATCTGTGCCGCTAAAGTGCCAGATAATTTTAAACCGCTGCTGTCAAAAAATTTAATGCCGTTATCTTCGGGAGGATTATGACTGGCAGAAATCATGATCCCCCCCATCGCTTCGCTTTCTCTGGTTAAATAGGCGACGCAGGGAGTGGGACATAATCCCAGTTGCCAGACTTCTATTCCCGCCCAAGTTAAACCCGCAGTGATAGCATTGGCTAACATATCACTGGAATTACGGGAATCTTGACCGATAATTACTGGTTTGGTGACACCAGCTTGATTTTTTAATACCTGTCCTGCCCAAAATCCGATTTGTAGCGCTAGGGGGGCAGTTAATAATTCTCCCACTTGGCCGCGAATTCCGTCCGTGCCAAACAGGGGTGATGGCGGTAATTCGATTAAACCCCCTAAGGATAACAGGGGATGCGATCGAGCTTTTTGCCCATTTTGATACGATAGAGACGCTACCATGGCCGATTCCTTTCCTCACACAACACACTCAGAGGATAACATGATCACCGATTTTTTAAAATCAATGTTCCCAGTTGACCTTAATTCTCTTTCCGGGGTTCCTTACATAGGGTGTGGGGTGTGGGGTGTGGGGTGTGGGGTGTGGGGTGTGGGGTGTGGGGTGTGG
>NZ_JAPZQM010000657.1:0-6594 GCF_027530565.1 Microcystis sp. LE19-10.1B
GATAAATTCTCTCTAGCATTTTCTGGCTCTCGGGGTTTAGGTCTCTAATCAATCTCATTGTATTTTCCTGCTGCTTCGTTTTTTTATGTATTATACTTCTTAATTTTTTATTTGGGTAATTAATTTTGCATGACTACTTAAGGGAGTTCTCTTCCTTGCCACTCTTAGGATTTTTCTTAACAAAACTTAACAATTGATGGCAAAATTTTGCTTGCTTTTGTCGGCAGATTTTGGGATAATATTTTTAAAAGAGTTTATTTATAATGGTAATCTGAGCAGTCAGCAATAAACAAAAACATCCCATTGTAAGACAATTATAACCCAAGCCGCTGGCAAAGTCAAGCGCTCACTCCTAATTATTTGTCGCCTAAAACTTCTAATTCCGTGGTCGGTGGGGGGGGGTTGGGGATATTAATTAAAATAACAAAGGTTGAAACCCGTGTTTGCGGGAAGCTGCGCCGATTTGTTCCATTTTAGGGACGGTAATTTGATTGCGTCCCCAGGAAAAATTAGTTTGCCAACCCTCCAACTCCAATAAAATCGCCTCAGCAAAACAGGCAAACATTTGACGAGAGGGAATATCCATATTAACGATTTTCATAATTTTCCAGTCAATATCGAGGGAATGCTCGACAATGCCGCCCTTAATCACCGAAATATCGGGGGCATTTAATACCATGCCTAAATTTTTCGGATAACCACCATCAATAATAATGCAGGGGCGCTTAAGTTTATCTAGATCAATTTCCACCCCTTTAGGCATACTAGCCACCCAAACAATGATATCAGCCAGGGGTAAAGCCTCCTCTAGGGGGAGAATTTTACCGCGTCCTAACTCCTCTTGCAGAGATTGTAAACGCTCTTGATTGCGTGCCACATAGATTAGTTCTTTTGTATCGGTTTTTTCATTTAACCAACGACAAACAGCGCTGCCGATATCTCCGGTGGCCCCACAAACCACGACGGTAGATTGAGCTAAATCGATGCCCATTTTTTCAGCGAGGGTTTCCACCTGAGTGCAGATGACGTAAGCGGTGTGGGTGTTACCGGTGGTAAAACGGCCAAAATCTAGCTCGATATTCCGCACCTGTCGATTATCTTTGAGATTAAACTCCTCGAAAATAATTGAAGAAAAACCGCCGAGTGCGGTGATATTGATATCACTTTTTTGAGCGAGTGCCATGGCATTTAGCACCTTACGAATAGCAGACTTTACCCAACGATGCGACAACATCTCCGGTAAAAAACAGGATTCGATGTATTTACCCGTGATGGTTTGTCCCGTGATGCTGGTGACATGAAAATCATCGACAATTTGCGGGGGGGCAGCACACCAAAAATCTAATCCCTGGTTAGCATATTCAGGATAACCTAGATCGTCGGCGACCGATTGGGCGTGTTCTAAACTGGTAAGATGACCTATAAGACCAAACATTGATTGTTCTTTCGTTAGACTAGATGGCACTAGATAAAAATGAGGATATTGCTAAGAAATCGTTAAGACTCTTAAATATAATACACAAAAGAGCCGCTCTGTGTTGAGCGGCAGCAGGGGAAAAACAGGAAATCTCGACGCTCAAGGTTTAGACAGCAGTTAATCCGTAGGCAGACATCCGCATAATATCACGGGTGCTGAAACCAATATTGCTTAAAGCTTCCCCGTAGCTAATCATAAAGTCTTCCACGAGGGCCTCTTTTTCCATACCGAGGACGCGAGCATCATCCTCGACTTGATTGAGCATTCTCCAGACAATGGGAAGATTAGCTCGATTTGCGGCTTCTAATTCCTTTTTAGCGGTTTCAAAGTTCGCTTTTAGCCATTCTTCGCCAAAATTGAGATGTAAATATTCGTCTTTAACTACGCCTTCAGTAATTTTACGAGCAAAAGGATCAGCAACAGGAATATAAATATTATAGGCAGCGATCGCGAAAGCTTCGATAATCAAAGATTGGATTAATAAACAGGTGACAACTTTACCTTCTGCGTAGGCAATTTGGAAGTTCTCGTGCAGAGAGGAAAAGAATGCTCTGGCATAATCCATATCAGGAGTGATTTGCAAATTTCGGCCGCAAGCTTGAAAACCTTTCATGTGACGGTTTTCCATTTTTGCCAGACGGTGTAACTCTTCTTTGTTATCGGTGAGGATGTCTGCTAATTGAATATAATTGCTATTGGCCTCGTATTCGCCTTCAATAACGATGGCATTAATGCGACTATAGGCTGATTTATAGGTTTCGCTGGTGAAATCAAGCTCTAATGGTACAGCAAGCTCTGGCATAAACTCGATTGACTCCTATTTCTGACGAGATTTTTCCGACGTTCTTTCCAGTCTAGGGTAAGCCTTCTAGATGGAGTGATCTTTTTACGAGTCTAGCTTGATCGGTCTTTTTTGTATAGCTTGGCCTGAGAGGCTGACTTCCCCAGTTAGCTATAGCGGTTATCTTTTGCCACTGAAAACAAATCTAGAGGCAATCCCTTCTCAAGGGAGGAGATTGCCGGCTGTTTGCTCAAACCGTGGCTAAAGATTTCTGGCGCTCGGCCTGTTGTAAGATTGCTTTGGCTGCCTGTTTACCCGATAAAGTCGCCCCTTCCATGCTATCAATGTAATCCTGTTGGGTATAACTGCCAGCCAGGAAAAAGTTAGCAATAGGAGTCGCTTGCGAGGGACGATAGACATCCATACCAGGTGCTTCCCGATAGAGACTCTGGGCCAATTTCACCACGCTAAACCAAGTCATCTTTAACTCCCGCGAGGAGGGAAATAACTGATGGACTTGCGCTAAAACGTGCTGGGCGATATCTTCATTTTTAGCTTTAATAAAAGGATCCCCGGGGGTTAAAACCAACTGTAATAAAGAACCTTCTCCGGGGCGATAATAATCCCTAGGACTGGTGAGAGCAAGATCTGCAAAACAGGAAAAATCCGCTTGGTGGGTGTACAAAAGATTGTCAATTCCCACCGCTTTTTGCAGTTGTCGGCGTTTTTCGGCATCATTTAACTCCGTCACCCAACCGTCAAAACGCAGTTGTACCGTAGCGACGGGGACGGCTTCTAGTCGGAAAATATTGTCAAAAATCGGCATTTTCCGCCAATCTTGGGGAATGAGACGCTGAATACCGGGGACATCACCAGCGCAAACGTAGGCATCTGCGGTGATAGTTTCTCTGGTTTCTCCGTTAGCGACGATCATGCCATTAACTTGCAGATTTTCGCCCTCTCCAGAATAGAGAATTTCCCGCACCTGACGACGGGTAGAGATTTTGGCACCCCGGGCCTCCAGATAGTTAATAATCGGTTTATGTAGGTATTCGTGGGGGGAACCTTCCAACATCCGCAGGACGGAAGCTTCGGTTTTAGCGGCAAAAAATTGGAAAATCGTCAGCATACAACGGGCCGAGATATTTTCCGTATCGATAAATCCTAAGGCATAGGCGATCGGATTCCACATTTTTTTTAAACTGCCTTCATTACCGCCATGGCTACGAAACCAATCGGCAAAACTAATCGAGTCCAGATCCCGAATCGTTTTCATCGCTCCTTGAAAGTCTATCAGACCGCGGACAATGGGACTTGTACCTAAGGCCAGAGAATTAAAGATTTTATCGGCTGCCGAGAGTTGAGAGGAGGTAAAAAAGGCTTTTAAACCGTTAAAAGGCGCACCCGCGGCGAAACGGAAGTCTAATTCGCCGATTTTTCCCCCTTCGTTGATAAAAGTGTGGGTGTGTTCTTTGAGCAGTAGGGATTGAAAAGCGCCCACTTTTTTCATTAACTCAAAAAGATTATAGTAACAACCAAAAAAGACGTGCAAGCCCATCTCGATGTGATTACCGTCCGCATCTACCCAACTACCGACTTTTCCACCGACAAAGGGACGAGATTCTAAGATTTCTACTGTACAGCCCGCATCGACCAGATCGATAGCTGTTGCCATTCCCGCTAACCCTGCACCAACGATCACCACTCGCATTTGTCAAGTTCCTGTTACAATTTTTCACTAAATCTTTATTTTACCCCGATCGGTCTGGTGTTTCTTGCTGGCGATTTTTTCAGGGGCGCTTGAGAGCGTGGCAGAATAATTGAGAGTTGCACTAGGGAGAAGTCATTTTGAAGCGATCGCTAGAGGGGAGACAGGGATTAATTATTGTCAGTATTATTTGGATATTGGGGATATTAGTCGATAGATTCTGGTTTAGTCTCGATCATACTATTCCTGCTTGGGATCAGGCCGATTATCTCAACGGTGGGATTATCTATAGCCAAGCTTTCCAAAATCCGCGCTGGTTTGATGGGGATTGGTGGCGCGGTTTATGGCTAATGTCCCCGAAAATTCCCCCTTTAACCTATCTTTTAACGATTCCCTTCTTTAATCTCTTTGGTATTAGCCTTGATGCGGGTATGTGGGTAATGGCTATCTATAGCGCCCTACTGCTCTTTTCTGTGTACGGATTGGGAATTATCCTCTTTAATGGGACTGTAGCACTCTGGGCGGTCTTAATCTGTCAATTTCTCCCGGGTTTATACTATTATCGCCTCGAATATCTCTTAGATTTTCCCTTAGCGGCAATTGTAACGTTTTCCTACTTATGCTTGACATGGTGGCGATTTAGTGGTCAAGGCTGGCTAAAAGCGATCGCTTTCGGGATTTCTTGCGGTTTAGGGATGTTAGTCAAACAAACCGCCCTATTTTTCCTCTTTTTACCGATTTTGTGGGTATTGGGCGAAAATCTCCGGCGAAAACGTTGGGGTAATCTAGCGCAATTAATGCTGAGTTTTTTGACGGCAGCATTGCTAATGTTTCCCTGGTATCGGACGAATTGGTTATTAATGTTAACCGCGGGCAAACGTGCCACGGTAGATTCGGCGATTTTGGAGGGAGATCCGCCTCTTACCAGTCCAGATGCCTGGACATTTTACGCCCAAGTTTTACCCTATTTTCTTTCTTGGGTATTGTTATTAGTTCCTGTGGTGGGATTATTAATCTCCTTACGTCATAGAAAAACCGAAGATAAGGTTAATCGTCCTGTGTGGATTTGGTTAGGAGTTTTTCTGCTGGGGGGATACCTATTATCATCCCTAAATATCAATAAAGATGCTCGTTATATTTTGCCGCTTTTACCGACTTTATCCTTAATTTTATCCGTTGGTTTATTATCTTGGCGTGGTCGTTTTGCCCCTGGTATCCGTTGGGGAACGATAACTATTGCCGCTATCCTCACCAGCTTAAATTTATTTCCCTTGGGGGGAGAGCTAATTACTAACGTTTTCAGTCCCGAATTACAACACCATCCCTATTTAAAAACCGGCTGGCAACAGGAAGAAGTAGTTAAAGAGATTCTAGCCGATTCTCCCTATCTTCGCAGCACTCTAGGGGTTTTACCTTCCACCCCCGAATTAAATCAACATACTTTCTCTTTCTACGGTGGTAAACATAATTCCCAGGTTGCCGGCAGACAGGTGGGAGTTCGGGAAGAAGATATCGAAAAGGATGTCAATTCTTTAGATTGGTTTTTAACTAAAACTGGTGAACAGGGTTCTGTCCCCGATGTCCAGAAAAAAATTGTTAATCGAGTCGCCACTGGTTCAGATTTCCAAGTGGAAAAAACTTGGCATCTACCGGATGATAGTACCCTGTCCCTACACCGAAAAATATATCCTTCCGTCACGGTTAACCCCCTTGAAAATGCGCCAAAACGGGTGGAATTAAGAGAGATTACCCTTGCCGAAAAAGCTTCTCCTAATCAACCAATTTCTGTGGTTTATAAATGGGCAGGAGACTGGCAACAATTAAAGTCAGGGATAGTAATTTTAACCTGGCAAGAAGTGGACGGTAAGGATTATTGGATGCACGATCATGGTATTGCTATGGGGGGATTAATGGCAGAAAAATTAACTCCAGAAGAGCAACAAAAAGGTTTTGAAGTCACTGAAAAAACCGCCATGCAGTCGGCAGCAACCCCCGGAGTTTATCGCTTATCTGCTGTCTATCTCAATCGGGAAACTGGCGAAACCTATCCAATTAAAACTAATGCTCAAATTACCATCGATCCTCAAGTTCCCAAGTTAGCAACGCCCCAATTAGATTTAGTGACCCAATTGCGCTTAAAGTCTGCTAATATTGGTCAAGGATTAACGGGTATTGAGCCAATTTTTGAGTTAACTAATCGTATCAATCAATACGATTCGATTCAGGATTATGTGCTGCAAGCAGACAAGGCTTTTTCCTATCGTTTACAGCAACAAAACCCCCCCGATAAATTATCTTTAGCCTACGGATTAGCAATTTCTAAGGTACTACAACAGGATGTGGCAGGGGCAATAAAAGCCACGGAGGAAATGATTAAAATTGACCCCCATAATCCCTATCATTATGCTTATCAGGGTTTTATTTATCTCTACGATTGGCAACCGCAAGCAGCCCAAAAAGTCTTAGATAAAGCTAGACAATTAAATCCCGATAGTGAGGAAATTAAGACTTTAAATGCAGTGGCTGCCTTGATGGGGGGAAATCTCGTTAAAGCTTGGCAATTATGGCAGTCAAATTAAAATAGAGTGAGAAGTGGGGAAGTGGGGTGTGGGGTGTAGGGTGTAGGGT
>NZ_JAPZQM010000202.1:0-40938 GCF_027530565.1 Microcystis sp. LE19-10.1B
AATCCTTATCTGGCAAGAGACTTAATTGATTAGTTCGCTCTAGATAAAAAACAATTGACAAAAATCGCTAAATGCCTTTCTCTATAAGGGTTCCATCCCTTATAACCCCCGTCCATTGCATAACACAAACCGAAGAGCCAAAATTCTGTTGCTTCATCTCTTCTGTATAGATAGAAAAACGACCCGGAACAGTTTTTAACTTAACCATCTGCTCGATCAATTGCGCGTGTAGTTCCAGGAATTTTTCTAAATATTCTGGTTTACCCGCAACATTGGTTTTTTCCAGAGGGTCATTGACTAGGTTGTACATTTCGTACTGGTAATTAGTCCCCTCGTCGTTAAAGTACACAGAATATTTCCACTCTTTGGTGCGGATAGTACGGATACGTCGGGGAATGGTTTTGAAAAACCGGGGAGGCAGCGTACCATCATCAAAAGTAAAATGAATGGCATCGCGGACTTCCTGATTGGGATTGGTGAATAAAGGCGTTAGGTCACAACCCTGAAAGGCAAACTGGAACAGATCATACACCCCAGCAAATTTAGCCAGAGTTGGCACTATATCCAAGGTCGTGGCAAAGGAATCGGTACTAACGGCGTTGGGGAACAGATTCGGGTTAGAAATAATCAGAGGAACCCGAAGCACTTCCTCGTAGGCATTGAAAGGCTTTTCTCGCTGACGGTCGTGGGCCAGGCACATTTCCCCATGGTCGGAAGTCCGCACGATTAAGGTATCGTCAATTAATCCCTTAGCTTCAAGGGCATTCAGCACTTCATTGATTTGGTTATCTGCCAGTTTTTTCAGATAGCCGTAGAAGTTAACAAACATCTGCTGAACTTGCTGACTATTGGTAGCGAATTTACCATCTTTTAGTTCTGGTAAATCTTCATACCACACCTTTTCGCCGCTCCGTTTTAGCCGTTTCCAGCGTTGCTCTTCCTTGACTTGACAGCCTTGTTTAAAAATCTCCTGGACGGTTGGCTTAAAGGATAGATCCTCGAAGACAGTTTCGGGAATGGGAAGATTAAAATCTTTAAAGTCCTCTAGGGAATAGCCGGCATCTTTCTCAAAGGTAGGAGCCACATGAATATCATGGGGATTGACCAAAGACACCACCAAGCAAAAAGGACCGTCCTCGGATTTGTAATTTTGAATAAATTCGAGAATCCCTTGTTCTTCCGGGGGAATGGCCTCGTCAATTCCAGCCAAGATCTCTTGCTTTTTCGCTTCCTTTTCCTTCGGGGAAAGTCCACTAAAAGCTCCGCGTCCTTCCTTGGCATCTTGCTCAATGACTTTTTTGACCCCTTCTACACCCCGTAGATAGCGTTCATCATTGTAAAAAATTCCTTTGCCAAACTTGGTTAAATCACTGCGGGCAACTCCCGCATCAATCGGAGTCCAGCCATCGAAACCGTAGGACTGTTTCATGTATTCGATGTCTTCGCTTGACCACTTATCGGTGTCACTCTTGGGAACGCTCAAGTGCCATTTGCCCTTCCAATAGACCTTATAACCGGCCGCTTTCAGAACCCGAGCTAGGTTCACCTGAGTGGGACTAAGAAGCTTTTGTTCTAGGGATTGTCCGTAGCTATCCTCATAGCGGTTGATAATATCGGAAAAAGGCTCGGCAATGGTGTTGATGACACCGTGTTGGTTGGGATAGGTACTGGTGAGCAGAGTAGCCCGACTGGGAGAGCAGGCCACCGTTACCGTGAACATTTTGTTGAAGGTCAGCCCGTTCTTTTTCAGTCGTTTCAGGGCCGGTAGATGCTCATCTTCAAAGCTTTGCGGCCAGCGTTCAGCAACGGCGGCACTGTCTTGGTCAGTGAGGAAAACGACAATATTGGGTTTAGAGGCTTTGGCAGTTAAGGGGAGTTGTTCTTGCTGCCATGTTGCCCCGTTAATTGTGCCATTACTGCCCTTACCGGTTTTGTCAGTGACGATATTACCTGAACCTTCATTAAGGGGCCAATAGCCCACCAGGCCTGGTTCATTGCCTAGCAGCCGATAATTCATTGATTTTTTAATGTCTTCCGCGGACCGTGCTTGGTTCCAAACCTGCACTTCCCCGATTTGGCCGGCAAATAAATAGTCTGGGTTTCTTTCTGTCGCTCCTGCTCCAATCCGTAAGGGAGATTTCTTATTCGGGATGATTTTGGTAGCCACGGGGCCGCCGGCCAGTTGCCCATTGACATAGAGTCTCATGTTGTTGCCATCGTAGGTGGCGGCTAAATGCGTCCAGGTTCCCAGCACAACATCGGGACCGGTTACGGTCACCCAATTACCGCCATTGCCTGTCCAAAACTGCCATTTATTGTTTTCCCCAGCATAAAGGATGTATCCCCCCTGCGGGCTGTCGGTTCTGCCAGTGATCGGCGATCGCCATTGACCCTGTTTTCCCGTTACTTTAGCCCAACAGGACACGGTAAACTGTTCCGGGTTCAGTTGAGCATTGTAAGGAACTTCCACATAATTTCTTTGCCCATCAAAGGACAAAACATTGGACAAAACATTTTGTTGAGCAGACATAAAACTGATCCTTTCTTTACTTAGGGGTTAATTCAATTCAAGGCAACCAACTTAGTTGATGTCATCAAAGACGAAGACGAAATCAGAGTAAAAAACAAGGCATGACTTGAAGTCATTATTCTACAATTTCAATTTTTTGAGGGGAACCAATATCCTCAGACACAACCTCCGCCGACTCTATTTGCTGTTTGAGCTTCAGTTTCAGTGCTTGGGTAATCGGTAAACCTTCAACTTCTTTGATTAAGTCTTCCTGAGCTTCCTGTTTACGACGGTCTTTATAGATAGCACCAAGAACCGCTTCAATTCCATAGTTTGTCAAGACATCCCCCACCACAGTGGTCAGACTAAGCAGTCCCAAACCACCGAAAACGCCAAGGGGACCCCCTAAAGCTGCCAGCGCGAAGGCAACGGGATAAGTGGTAGCTCCCGAGGTGGATACCGTGACCACGAGAATTGTGCCGGGGAGTCCCAAAGAACCAATTCTCTTGGCTACTTCGTCCAAAGAAACCCCCCAGGATGCCAGTTTTTTGCTGATTTCACCCGGGGCAGCCTTTAGTTTTTTGCTGATTTCCTCCCAAGAAAATTCTGAAGCGGCAGCTTGTTCGTTGACATTCTGGGATGAAGATTCATCAGCGGCAGCCTGTTCGTTAACATTCTGGGATGAAGATTCATCAGCGCCAGCCTGTTCGTTAACTTCGTCCATGAGAAACTCCTAAAAATTAATCTCCCGGAGTCTAACACACTTTGACCGAGGGATAAACCTATTTTAAAAATCCTTGACAATTCGTAAATATTCTGATTGACTGGTAGCATTTGAAATGCCTAGACAGCAGACCAACGGCCGACAAAATTAGCCAATTCTCAATAGCTTTTGAGATGGGTTTACCCTGATTTGGCTGTTCTCGCTTCCCTATGGAAACGAGGTCTATACTGATAGGGTCTTCCGTCAAAGTAGCCCTAAAAGTCTTGTCTGATAAGCATTTCACGATTCCATAAGCAAAAGTTATCGTACAAAGTCGAGAAGATTAGTGATTTCTCCCGCCACTACCTCACCTCCATGTAACCTTCCATACCAATGTAAATGTTAAACAGCTTATTTATAGCCCGCATTCCCTCTCTAGACTCGTATCAGTCCAACGTGCTTACCGATGGATGTTTAACCTATTCTTGGCAAAATGTTGAAGAAATATTTGACAATTTGTCAAGCTTCTTCATGCAAGAAAAAATCGATCATTCAGACTGCTTGGCCCTGGAATGTGAAAATTCTCTTGCCAGTGCTTTAACTCTGTTATTTTTGTTAGAAAAGGGCTATAGTTTCTTTTTGCATCCTCAGTCAAATTCGCCCTCTATTATTCCTGAGTTTTGTCGCTATTGCCTCACTCCTAAACTGGAAAAAACTGACAGTTTGGATCGGATTAACAATTGGCTAAAAATTACCGAAAATCATCAATATAAAACTATCGATGACAAGGGTAAAAGGCTATATATGAAGACTTCTGGGAGTACAGGAACCCCCAAAATAGTGGTTCATTCTCAGACTAAATTGCTAGAAAATGTGCTTAACTGTGTGGAAAGATTGAGATTAAATTCAGAGGCGAGAGTGGCGATTCCAGTCCCGATTTATCATCTCTATGGTTTAGGGGCTGCTTTTCTCCCTAGTGTGGCTGTGGGGGCCTCTATTGATTTACAGAAAGGTGCTAACCTTTTACGCTATCTTCAGAGAGAAAAAGACTTTAATCCTAATATTGCTTTTATGACTCCTAGCTTTTGTGAAACCTTAGTTAAAGGCAGAAAATCAGCCAGAGAGTATAAATTAACGGTGGTGGCGGGAGATCTGATCAAAGAAAACACTTTTATCAAATATGAAGAGAATTTCGGCCCCCTAGTTAAGTTATATGGCAGTACAGAAATGGGGGTAATTGCCGCAGGTAGTCCCCAAGAAGAATTATCCCTCCGTTGTCAAACGGTCGGTTTACCTATGCCAGGTGTCCGATTGCAACTTAATAAATCTTTAAACTCGCAAATGTCAGAAGTTGGGGAAATTTGCTGTCAGCATCCATCAGGTTTTGATGGTTATGTTGATCCGGCAGGAGTGCCGCTGATGTCAACAAATTCCGATGATTGGTTCCCTACTAAAGATTTAGGTAAGCTACATTTAGACGGTCATCTGGAAGTTTGGGGAAGATGTGATCGCAGTATTAACCGGGATGGTCTATTGGTCTTGTTTTCTGACATTGAGAAAAATATGGAAACCCTAGATGCAATTGAAGCGGTTGCAGTCCAATGCCATGGAGAGAGTCAAAGAGGCAAAGGTATAGTCGCTTTTTGTGTCTTGACAAAAGGGACTCATCTGTCTGAGAATGAAATCAGAGAATTGTGCTTTGATATACTACCGAAAAGAGCGATTCCAGACCGCATTGTCACTTTGAAAACCTTACCGATGTTACCCAACGGGAAGATCGACCATCAGCAATTAGTCAGTTTTTTACCCAAAGCTTAGAAAATGGCGACAAATATTTTAAATCAACTCAAGACAATTATTGCCGAACAACTGGATGTCAATCTCAAAATCGAGGAAATTGACGAAACTGCCTCCCTATTTGAAGACGGGTTAGGATTGGATTCCATCGCAGTAGTTGAATTAATTGCTTTGACAGAACAGCATTTCGAGGTTGAGTTTGCGGAATCGGATTTAAATCTAGAATCCTTTAGCAATCTTAACGTTTTAGCTAGTTGTATTGCCCAGAAAATGCCGGCAAGTGAACAATTAACAGTCATAGCTTGATCTAGAGTTAACGCAATCTAAATAAAAATACCCTGGTCAAAAACCATGACTTTAACCGTTGAACTTCCGAAAACCCAAACGCCGCAACGTTTACCCTTAAATCCTAACTATCCCCCCTTTCGCCAGTGGAAAGCAGGGGTAATCGCCGAAAAACTAGAAGAACAGCCAATCTGTCTCTATGTTCATATCCCCTTTTGTACTCAACGCTGTGCTTTTTGTTATTACAAAACCGTTGACCTAAAAGAGAGCCAAGTACAGGCCTATGTAGATACGCTTTGCCAAGAAATTAAACTCGTTTCCGAAAGATTCAATTTGAAAAATAGACGGATTCAGGCGGTTTATTTTGGCGGAGGAACTCCCACCACCTTAACTGGAAACCAGTTAGTCCAAGTTGTCGAGAATTTACGGGAAAATTTCTCCTACTTTGAAGAAAAGAAACAGTTTTCCGTAGAAGCAGAACCCTTGAGTGTTTCCCCATCAAAAATGAGGTTACTCAAAGAATTAGGAGTAAATCGCCTGAGTTTAGGTGTTCAATCTTTTAATGATCAAATCATCAAACTAAGTGGCAGAGGTCATGACGAAAAACAAGCTTATCGAGCGATAGATGTAGCTCAAAAAGCTGGCGAGGGGCAATGGTCAATTAATATTGACCTGTTGAGTGGACTAGCCGGAGAAACCCTAGAAACTTGGCAAGAAAGTTTAGAATGCGCTCTAAAAACCGGAGTAGAAAGCATCACCGTTTATAAAATGGAAGCTTTTGCCAATACCCAAGTATTTGATCAAGGGGTTCGCCAAGAAATTATAGAATTGCCATCAGCAGAGCTAGAAATGCAGTTTATGCAGTTGGCCATGGAGCGCTTTGCCCAAGCAAACTATAATCCTTGGAGTCATTTTACCTATGTTAAAAATGACAGCGATTTGGCCACAAGTACCAAACAATATCGCAGTGAATACATTTTTAATATTTGGCACGGAATGGAGTTTTATGGACTGGGAGTCTCTGCTTTCGGCTGTTTAGGGGATTCTCTGTTACAAAATACTAGCGATATGGAAAAATATGCGACCCTTCTGGTCCAAGGAGAACTACCCTTATCTCGCGGGTATAAGCTGACTAGCTTGGACCGGATGGTGCGGGAAGTTTTACTAGGAATCAAGACATTACGTTTTGATTTAATTGCATTTCAGCAAAGACATGGGTTTAAATTACAATCCCTTTGCGGGGAAACTTTGTCCGCACTTGAAAGAGATGGTTTTGTCACCGTATCTACCCAAGAAATTGAATTAACCGCTAAGGGGATTCTTTATGGGGACTATGTGGGCGAAACTTTAGCAGCATCTCTCAAAAAACTCAAAAGTTAGTAAGTAGGTGGGTGTTAAAAATTGTCAGTTTCCCCCCTTAATCAGGGGGGGCAGAACCCCTTACTCAGTTAAAATCTAGAAACTGGATAATCGCTAACTAATAATTGTTCATTGTTGAAAATGACCCAGATGAGATGTGCAGAACAAACAGTTTAGCTCAGGTCCCACTTAATGATTTACCCGTGCTTACTGCTGCGGAAATTGAAGAGCAAGTAGCCGCTATTTATGGTCTTCTTGAAAATTGCTCCCTTCCCCAGGGACAACTAGAGCAACTGACCGAAAAACTGGCAGAATTTCAAAGCCAATGGCAAGCGGTTTTTACCAAATTTGGACAAAACTATCGAGGAGAATTAGCCTATCGAGATTTAATCGGGGAATTTAGCCGAAAAATAGCACCATTATTACAAAAATGGCTATCTTCATCGGTGGCAATCCAAGAGATAATTAATCCTATTACTTCCATGCTTTCAACCCTATCGCCTTCCCCACCCCTGAGGGGAAAGGAGGGTGAGATGCTTTCTCTGCATCAGAGAAAACGTTTGTTAATTGCCAAAAAAAAGCACCAATCTCAGCTAGAAGTAGAAGATAAAAACCTCTTAATTCCAGAGTTTGAAAAGCCGATTTTTATTGTTTCTGCACCCAGAGCAGGAAGTAGTTTATTGTTTGAAACCCTGGCTAAATTCCCCGATTTATGGACAATTGGAGATGAAAGTCACGAAATTATCGAAGGAATACCCGCTTTACATCCAGCCACACGCAATTTTAGCTCTAACTGCTTGGATGAAGGCGATGCTACCCCAGAAATTAGCGCAACTCTAAGAAAAGGTTTTACCCAACAATTACAAAATCGGGAGGGGGTAAAATATTTAAACATTGCTGAAAATGAGAGTCCTAACAAAATTCGTTTTTTAGAAAAAACGCCGAAAAATGCTCTAAGAGTTCCTTTCTTAAAGGCCGTATTTCCTGATGCTCTCTTTATCTATCTTTATCGAGATGCTAGGGAAAATATTAGTAGTTTGTTAGAAGGATGGCGATCGCATCGTTTTATTAGCTATCAACCCTTACCCGGTTGGGAGCATAGTCAGTGGAGTTTTCTGCTCGTACCCGGTTGGTCATCTCTCCAGGAATCTTCTCTGGTAGAAATTGCCGCCTATCAGTGGAAAATGGCTAATTCCTACCTAATAGAAGACCTTCAGTCCCTCAACCCTTCCTGTTGGTGTTCGGTCAATTATCGGGATTTAATTGAACATCCCGGGCAAACCATTAATCATATTGCCCAATTTGCCCAACTGCATCAAGACAAACAAATCGAGCAAATTCTCTCTCAACCCTTACCCATCGCTCAAAGAACCCTATCTGCTCCTAGACAAGAAAAATGGCGCAAACATGAACGGGAATTGGCCACAGTGTTACCAGACTTAGAAAACATAATTGATTGTTTGCACTATCTTAAGTAGGTAGGTATTGAAAACTTTCAGATGCCCCCCTTATTAAGGGGGGACTAAGGGGGGATTGGCACCCCCCTTATTAAGGGGGGACTAAGGGGGGATCGAACCTAAAATCCATTTTTAATTTAATTATAACCAGCTACTTAAATCATGATTGAAGTACAATTACAGCCAATTGAGAAGAATTTTAGGGCAGAAAATTATTCTTATTCCACCACAATTCATCAATTATTTGAAACCCAGGTGGAGAAGACCCCTAATCAGATTGCGGTAAGTTTTGAAGATTCCTCCTTAACCTATAGGCAGTTAAATGACCGGGCCAACCAAATCGCCCATTATTTAATTGAATTAGGAGTAAAACCAGAACAATTAATAGGAATCTGTGTTGAGCGTTCCCTAGAAATGATCATCGGGGTTTTAGGTGTTCTCAAAGCGGGAGGGTGTTATGTACCCCTTGATCCTGCTTACCCCCAAGAACGGCTAAAATTCATCCTAGAAGATGCCGGTATATCTATCTTATTGACACAGGAAAAACCCCTTATAAAACTCCCCCTTGAGCAGATAAAAGTAATTTTTTTAAATAAAGATCAGTCCCTAGTTCAACAAAGTCAAGAAAACCCTAAAACTACTGTAAACTCCGACAACTTAGCCTACATTCTCTATACTTCTGGCTCCACTGGCCTACCCAAGGGGGTTTTAATTACTCATAAAGGAGTAGTTAATTTAGTTCAAACAGAAATTAAACTATTTAACTTAAATCCCTCAAGTCGTGTTCTGCAATTTGCTTCCTTAAATTTTGATGCTTCCGTTTCGGAAATCTTCACCGCTATTTGTTCGGGGTCGCAACTTTGTCTAGGAAATTCTAACTCCTTACTTCCGGGGGATAACTTGCTTAATTTTCTGCAAAAAAAAGCTATTACCCATGCACAAATTCCCCCATCAGTATTAGCCGTCCTCCCTCAAGCACCCTTAAAACACCTACAGGTATTAATTGTCGGCGGAGAAGCTTGTCCCCCTGCCTTGATGGCCCAGTGGTCAGTGGGAAGACGCTTTTTTAATGCCTATGGCCCCACCGAGGCCACCGTTGATGCCACCATAGCAGAATGTAGCCCTGATAGTCCCTTAACTATCGGTCGTCCTCTTGCCAATACTCAAGCTTATATCCTTGATGAGTCTCTCAAAAAAGTTGCTGTGGGGGTTGCGGGAGAATTACATATTGGGGGAGTAGGTTTAGCTAGGGGATATCTCAATCGTCCCGAATTAACTGCGGCAAAATTTATTCCCCATCCTTTTGATAATAATCCATCGGCGAGGTTATACAAAACCGGCGATTTAGCCCGTTATCTTCCCGATGGTAATATTGAATGGTTAGGGCGCATAGACTTTCAAGTTAAAATTCGCGGTTTAAGAATTGAATTAGGGGAAATTGAAGGCATCTTAAACGAAAATACCGCCATTCACCAAGCGGTAGTCATTGTCCGTCAAGAGCAGTTAAATGATCCTCAATTAATCGCTTATGCTGTTATTAATCCCACCGTTAAAGTCGAGCAAGTTCTCACTCAATGGCGCGACTATCTCAAAGAAAAGTTACCCCATTATATGATTCCCCAGGCATTAGTAATTTTAGAAAAGATGCCTTTGACCCCCAATGATAAAGTTGACCGTGTAGCTTTAGCTAAATTGCCTCTAAATTATGACACTTCTCGTCTGGTTACACCGCCACGAAACCCAGAGGAAGAACTATTAACCGCAATTTGGGCAGAGGTTTTGGAATTAGAAAAAGTAGGAATTGATGAGAACTTTTTTGAATTGGGGGGACATTCCCTCAAAGTTATTGCCCTCTGTAAGAGGCTAGAGTCTCATTTTGAAAAAAAGTTTGCTGTAGAAACTATTCTTGATGCCGCAACGGTGGCTGAATTTGCCGAATATTTACGGAAAAATCATCCAGAACTAATCGAAAAAATTGAGAAGATAAAATTTAATGAGGTAATTAATCCCTTAATCGACGAGAATTTTATTGCCGATTCTTCCCCAGAAATTGATTCCTTATCTGGCTGTCCTTATTTTCCCTTATCTTTGACTCAACAGAAAAGATGGTCCTATGAAAAATCCAACACAGTCATCCATTTTTCAGGTAATTTTAGACGACACTACCTTAAAGGAAACCTCAATTTAGCAGTTTTAACAGCCAGCTTGAATGAGATTATCTATCGCCATCAAATATTGCGTGTCACCTTTCGAGAAGTCAACGGTTCCCCCGTTCAGTTAATTAACCCCTACACCGAAAAAAACCTACCCATAATTGATTTACAACCCTGGCCAGAGAACCAGAAAAGTGAGGAATTAGCAAGATTATTACAAGAGATTATTAATCAACCCTTCGACTTGATTAATGGCCCCTTAATCAGACTGATATTAATTCGTTTGGATGAGAAGGAGCACATTCTCCTCACTCACATCCACGATATTATTATAGACAATTCATCCTTGACGCTCTTTTTTAAAGAATTGGAGCTACTTTATCAGGCTTTTGTCTTAGGTGATTCCTCCCCTTTACCTCCCTTACCTATCCAGTATGTTGATTATGTTCAATGGCAACTAAAATCCTTTAGTTCTCAACTAATTGAGCCGAAAATTAACCACTATAAACGTATTTTAGAAGCGGGAGAGTCACCAACCTTAAAAATTCCCCCACACCTGATTTCGCCGTCTAAATCTGGCGATAAATTATCCGATTCATCGGTTTCAAGTCTAGGGACTAATTTTGATTTTGAAATTCCTGGGGATTTCACAGAGAAATTAAACATCCTCTGTCAAGAGCAAAGAATCACTTTATTTATGACTGCACTAACAGCCTTTGCTGTTTTACTCTATAGCTATAGTGGCTGTGAAGATATTATCATCCGCGCTCCCCGTGACGCTCGTAATCATCCACACCTGAAGCCTCTAATCGGTTTAATTAGTAATATAATGTTGCTCCGAGTTAGTTTAAGTGGTAATCCTACTGTTAGAGAGTTACTAACGCAAGTGCGAAGGGTAGTATTAGAAGCCTTAGAGTATCAAGATATTCCCTTTGAGCATTTAGCCAAAGTCATTAAACCAGAATATCGCCTTGATAATTCTAGTTTTAAAGCAGTTATTACGGTTTTGTCAGAGTCCCCCGAAGAAGAATTGAAACTACCTGGGTTAGAGGTGACATCTTGGGAAATGGAAGAGTTTGAAGTTAGGCCCGACTTAGAGTTAATACTCTGGGAAAATAAAACTTCCCCAAAACCCTCTCTTAAGGGTTGGTGGCAATATAAAAAAGATTATTTTGAGCTTGATTCAATGACTCAAATTAACCGAGATTTCATGCAGATATGGTCGGAAATTGTTACGAATCCTCATCAGCCAATTACCATCTTCCAAAATCTTAAAAGTATATAGCAAGAATTGAAGATTTTTCCTATAAATTATGGTCTAAGCTAAACGGCTTTTACTTCGGATCACCGATATAGACTCCAAAAGGGTTATAGCTGTTGGATCATGCAGGTTAAGCGCCGTTTAGCTTAGAACAGGGGGAAAATAGCCAACTTTCTGAAAGTAAGAAAAATATAAACTGAGCAATTTTTCATCAATAACGGGACAGGAGATAGATAGCTCTGTTAATTCTATCAATGTTCGAGTTGCGTCAAATTCTAGCTTATCAGGGGAAAATAGTTTTGACAGTTTCAAAAGCAGTAATAAAGATGAATATAGTGTGTTCTTGGGAGACTGGGACAATTGATATTTTAATTCGGCATAAAAATTATCATAATCAACTTTTTCTAAGGAATAGCCTAAAAGTTGAAGAGAATTAAAGAAAGTTTCCCAGGAAATTAGCTGAGAATTAATTAAATGAAATACTTGACCAGCATGGTTTTTTTGCTGGGATAAACCGACAATTGCCTGACTGACATAATCAACGGGAACGATATCTATTTGTGTGTTTAAAGCGGGGAATTTTTTTAATTGAATACAACCCTTTAGCAAAATACACAGGAAATCTTGGAAATTACCGTTAATCCCCGTTTTACTATTCCCGATAATTCTTGAAGGACGATAAATACAAGCAGGTAATCCTCTTTTTTGTGCGACCATCACTAATTGTTCTGCCACCCATTTACTTTGGCGATAACCTCCTTGAAGATTAACAAAATTAGGGCTATCCATTTCAGTAATTTTTGCAATTTCCTCCTGATTATCACCGAGAAAAACCCCAAGAGTCGAAACAAAATGAACGGGTTTAGTTTGCTCCCTACTAGCTAACCTTAGCACTTCCTGCGTCCCCAAGACATTTACCGGTTTTAAAGTAGAATAGGGACGAGCAGAGTTAACCCAAGCTCCATTGTGATAAATAATATCAATTATTGCCGCTAATTCATTAAATGCTAGTTGAGAAAGACCGAATAAAGGTTTCCCTAAATCTCCAACAATAGGAATAAGACGAGAATTAAAACCATCTTGCCAAAGAGAATAAAACTCTAAGTTTTTTTGAAGACGATTTTTACCCTCTTCTATATTAGAACAGCGAACTAAACAATAAATATCTGCGCTGGTTTTCTGGAGAAGTTCTTCGAGTAAATAAGCACCAAGAAAACCAGTTGCTCCTGTCAATAAGATAGCTTTTGGCTCTAGTACATTCTTGGAAAGCGATTGCTCAAATTGAATCGAGGAATCCAAATTTACTTCCGCTTTCAGGTCTAACTGTTGAGTCACAGGTTTAGTCATGTGTTTTTTTAATCCCTTCTAGAGCAACCTGATGAATAAGTTCGGCATCGGAGAGATAGGGAAATCTTTGCCAAAAACGAGACCATGTTACTAAATATATCTCTTGTTCTTCTTGAGGAAATCGCTTAAGTTTCTCCTCAAATAGATTTTTATAACGGTCTATTTCTGCTTTTAAATAATGATGCGCTTCCTCTCCATAGAATTTTTGAAACATCCAGTAGGTATTGTAACTACCTGCTGCGATATCCTTTTTGTAGGAACGAAGATCATCATTAAATTCTAGTAAAACTTCTAGAGGTGACATCAGATCAAAAATTTCACTTCTGTAGGGTTTACCTGAAATCTGAACTAAAGCAGAATGTAGAATTCTCAAATCACAAGACCTTAGTTCAGAGGCAAGAAGTAAGTCCTCATAAGTTATTTTTTCAGAAGCAATTAGCTGACCTTCTAATTCAATATATTTACCTAAGTTGTCTGCTTGTGCTAAAATTGCGGAGCCTTCTACACCAAGTTCATGCAACAGAGATTCAATAATTTTTTTTCTGGCATCCCAGGGAGAAACTTGAGTTAATAGTGAGCCATCTTTTTGATTACTCTCTTCTAGTTCTACATCGGTTTCGTAGATCAGATATTCAATAAATGCTAAGAGTGGATAAAATTCAAAAAATTCATCATCAGAAATGTTATAAATTGGACAATATATTTTGAAAAACGGCTTTAAAACTGAAGTAGCTTTATAGATACTATAATAGGAAATATAAGGGATTTGACTAACGGTTTTTTTTCTTTCAATCATACCAGGGGACATTTGCGGGTTCATTTTAGTTTCTCCTTTTTGAATTTTTAAACAAATAAGTTTCCGCGGTCAAATAACAGGTTTAAACCCCTTCTAAAACAGTCTGACGAAGAAGTTCAGCACTAGAGAAATAGGGAAATACATCTTGCCATAAACGAGACCATTTTGCTGAATAAACTTCTTGTTCTTGTTGAGATAATCCTTTGAGGGTTTCCTCAAATAGATTACTGTAACGGTCTATTTCTGCCTTTAAATAATGGTGTGCTTCCTCTCCATACAATTTCTGAAACATCCAGTAGGTATTATAATTACCAGCTGCTCTATCCTCTTGATAGGAACGAAAATCATCATGAAATTCTAGCAAAGTGTTTATGGGTGACATAAGCTCAAAAACTTCAGTTTTGTAAGGTTTACCTAGTATTGAAATTAAAGTAAAGTAAAGCATATTGATCTCGGAAGACTGCAATTCAGAAGCACGAATCACATCTTGATTAGTTATTGTTTCAGAAGTCACTAACTGACTGCCAAGGTGAAAAAATTCTCCTAAGTTCTCCATAGCATTTAGGATAGTAGGATGTTCTAAGTTAAATTCCTTTAAAAAAGATTGAATGATTTTCTTTCTAGCATCCCATGATAAGTTATTCTGTTGATTGCTTCCTAGATCAATATTGACTTCATGGATTAAAGATTCAATCAATGCTAAAACTGGATAACATAAAATAAACTCATCAAGAGAAACGTCATCAATCATATTATATTGCTTAAAAATAGATTTAAACATAAAAGCAGTTTTGTATAGACTATGATAAGAGATGTAACGGGTTTGACTGCTTGGTTGTTTGCTTTTAAGACTCTCATACAAAATCTCTAAGTCCTGTAGATTCATTTTTGATGCTCCTAATTTTGAATTTTCCAATGAATAGTGATGCAGATTTTAATAATAGCAGGCTATGGGATGGCTAATTATTCATTATTTTCGACCCCTTCCAGAGCTACTTGACGAATAAGTTCAGCACTAGAGAGATAAGAATATCTTTTCCAGAAACGAGACCATTTTTTTGTATATCTTTCTTGTTCTTCTTCAGGAAATAGCTTGAGTTTCTCTTCAAATAGATTTTTATAACGGTCTATTTCTGCTTTTAAATAATGGTGTGCTTCTTCTCCATACAATTTCTGAAACATCCAGTAAGTATTGTAATTACCTGCTGCCACATCCCTTTTATAGGAACAAAAATCATCCTGAAATTCACTCAAGATTTCTGTCGGTGAGAGAATTTCAAAAATTTCCGCTCTGTAGGATTTACCTGACATCTGAACTAGAATAGTGTGGATAATCCTCAAATCAGATGAACGCAATTTGGAAGCACGGATTACATCCTCTAATGTTATTTTTTCAGAAGCTACTAGCTGACTTTCTAATTCAAAATATTCACCTAAGTTATCTATTTGTTCTAAAATTGTATGGTGTTCTAAATTAAATTCTTTTAAAAAAGATTGAATAATTATCTTTCTATTGTCCCAGGGAGCAAGGTGAGGTGATAGATTGCTATTCTTTTGATTGTTTTCTGTTTCTATATCAGTTTCATAGACAGAAGATTCAATAAGTGCTAAGAGTGGAGAAAGTTCCAAAAACTCATCATCAGAAATATTATAAATCGGACAATATAGCCTTAAAGAAACGTGGATTACAGAAATAGCTTTGAATAGACTATGATAGGAAATGTAAGGGATTCGACTAATAGTTTGTTTGCTTTTAAGCCGCTCAATGGATATCAATGGGGTCATTTGGTTTTCTCCTTGTTTTGAATTTTTAAGCAAATAAGTTTCCGCGGTCAAATAACAGGTTTAAACCCCTTCTAAAACAGTCTGACGAAGAAGTTCAGCACTAGAGAAATAGGGAAATACATTTTGCCATAAACGAGACCATTTTGCTGAATAAAATTCCTGGTCTTGTTCAGATAATCGTTTAAGGGTTTCCTCAAATAGCTTACTGTAACGGTCTATTTCTGCTTTTAAATAATGGTGTGCTTCCTCTCCATACAATTTCTGAAACATCCAGTAGGTATTATAATTACCGGCTGCCCTATCCTCTTGATAGGAAAGAAAATCATCATGAAATTCTAGCAGAATATGTATGGGTGACATAATCTCAAAAATTTCATCTCTATAAGGTTTACCTGACATAGCAATCAAGGTACAGTGGAGAATTAACTCGTCAGAAGACCGCAATTCAGAGGCACGAATTACATCTTCTAATGTGATTTTTTCAGAGGTGACTAGCTGACTTTCTAATTCAAAATACTGACCCAAATTCTCTATGTGCTTTAAGATTGTAGGATCTTCTAAATCAAATTCTTTTAAAAGATATCGAATGATGATTTTTTTAGAATCCCACAAAGAACACTGACTTGATGAGCTGCTATCCTTTTGATTGCTTTCCATTTCTGCATCAGTTTCATAGACAAGGTATTCAATAAATGCTAAAAGGGGATAATATTCAAAAAACTCATCTAGTGAAATATGATAAATCGGGCAATAATGCTTGAATATGAATTTGAGACTGGGAGTAGCTTTGTATATACTATGATAGGAAATATAATGATTGCGACTGATGGGGTGTTTGCTTTTAAATCTCTCAAGATTTGCTTGTAAGTCCATTTTTGTGTTTCCTTATTTTAAGTCGTGGAAGGATCATACCATATCGAGGAAAATAATCATCAATAAACTGGGAATTTATCAGACTAATCCTAGGTATAACTCAAGACATTTCATAACCCGCCTCTTGACATAATGGTTGACAATAGGTGTTTAATTTTTCGATATCTGCCGGCTCTATTGAGTCTTTCCATCCGTCTATTTTCCCCATTCTAAATGTTCTAGCAGAAGGGTTATAAATTTCCCCCAACTGAGAAGCAATAGTTTCATTAAAAGGAATATCCAAATGGTGGCAAATTTTTTCCATCGTCTCCCTTTGTTTTTCCGACTTGCCACCTCCCTGTTCTCCCACCAGATCCTCAAAACGGATAAATAAACAATTTTGCTCTTGAGACCAAGCTAACATAGAACGGAAAACTTCGGCAAAATTTCTGATTTCTACTCCCGCTTTTGCCCCATAGCCTCCCACTAAAATAAAATCTAATCTTTGGCTAGGAGACATGGACTTAAAATCCTCTTCTAAAAAGTGTCTTGCTGGCATTTTTCCCGTATCTAAAACAAAGGGAATTGAGGAAGCTATAACAGCACGAGGATCACGAATAATGAAGATATGCTGATAATTTAAGTCCTGAAGAATTGGGGTTAACAGAGGTGTCCAAGGAATATGACCTAAAATGTATTGCTTTTCGGCAATCAGAGTTAACCAATGTCGAACAATCGCCAAATCTACATAGTAGGGGGTTAAGGCCCCTATGCTAATCTGTTGTTGGCTAAATTGAGTTTGATGCTCGATTCTTTTTTTAACTTCTCGATAGTTAAAAAATAGAGGCACTTCTTGAACTTCTCGATCCTCAAAATGTTCTTTATAGCCCAGAATTTCAACGGACTTAGCCAACAAATGAGTGCCACTTTTAGGCAAAGAATTAATTAGTAATCGCTTGGCTGCTAACTCGGTATAGGACATCGCTTTTGAGTTAAAGGTATTGATCATTGTTCGTGGCTTTAAAACATTCCTATGGGGGGAACATATTCCGAATCAATTCGCACATCTAAGACGGTAGGTTTGCCATCCCGATAAATTGCCTCATAATCTAATTCCTGCAAGTCTTGACTATTACGAATAATATAACCATTCGCTCCCATTCCCCGAGCAATTTGACTAAAATCTACTGATGGTAAAGCAAACTCTAGGGGTTCTACTCCCGTTTGCAGATGTCGGTGTTTAACCATACCAAAAGATTGATCATTAAGAATGATAAAAATAATCGGTAATTTTTCAGCAACAGCAACAGCAAGTTCGTTGCCGTGCATTAGGAAACATCCGTCACCTGTCAGACAAACCACTGGGGTATTTTTTGCCCCCATAGCTGTTCCAATCGCACTGCCAATTCCCCAACCCATGGGGGCAGTTGCCACAGCTAAACGGAAATTTTCCGGACGGGGTGGGAAGAAATAGTGAATTGTCCAAGCTAACCAATTACCCACATCGACTAAATAGCGAGTTTCTGGGGGAAAATGTTGTAGGAGTTCACCGATTAATTGCTGGGGTTTAACAGGGGAATTATCCTCTGAAAGTCGATAGCTATCCGGTTCTTTAACGGTAATGTGAGCGGGTTGATAAGGCTGGTAAAATTCAGGGGATAAGCTCGCTGATAACTCCGGTTTTAATTGTCCCCTTTGCCGAGTTTTCTGCAATCTTTTTAGTAATTCTGCCAAGGTAGTTTTGATTGTACCTTGAATGTGTAAACTGGCCATCGGAGAACTTTTAAAATAGTCCCTTGCGTGATGAATATGAACTATTTTTTTAGTTAACAATTTCTGATCCCAAGCCGAGGTTTCCCATTGGCCTAAGTTCATCCCAGCCGCTAAAATTAAAGCAACAGAATCATCGGTTAAAGCTTGGCGGGCCGTTTGATGTCCGGCGAAACCAAAGACACCTTTTACTAAAGGATGATAAGGATTAACACAGGTTTTACCGCCTTGAGTTGTGACAATAGAAGCGTTAATTAATTCGGCTAATGCCATAATTTCTGGGGTGGCTTTCCTACAATCTTGACCAACCCAGATGGCGATGGTTTGACCTTGATCTAAGATATTGTTTATGGTACTATCAAGCTCATCTAAGGCTTTTAAATCAACTAATGCAGCAGCTTGAGTCGCTACCTGGGGATAAGCAAGGGATGAGGGAGACTCAACCCGGAAAATATTCACAGGAATACTAAGATGAGCCGGTCCAAAAGGTGAATGTAAAACTGTTGTTAATGCCGCTGCTAATTTTCTTTCTAATTGATTAGGGTGGGTGACGAGGCTATTATAACGGGTACAGTGCTTAAACATGGCCACTGTATCAATGGTATCAGGCGATGATTCTTGAAAGGCACTCCAGCTAAAATTAGGTAGGGCAGTTTGTGCGGTGATAACAAGTAGAGGTATCCCTTCAGCATAAGCTGAGGCTAATCCTGTAATGAAATTGGTGCTACCGGGTCCAGTTGTGCCGCAGCAAACCCCGATTTTTCCGGTTTCACGAGCATAACCATCAGCCATAAAAGCGGCACCGGTTTCGTGACAAGTCAAAACGGCACGAACCCCCCCGCGTCTTTCGCTGCGTGCTAAGGCTTCGTAGAAGGCACTGTTATGTCCTCCCGGGATGCCGAAAACGTACTCTACCCCTAATTGCTCTAAATAATCGACAATTAGGTCACTCATATTTCTTGGCTGGATTTGTTCTGGCTCTGTCAAAGTAATGGGAGAAGAGGCTTGTGAAATCATTAGATTTTGTCTTGTCAATGGACTATTGTTAGAATATCTCACATAGACGCTGCTTTTAAACCCCTGGGCAGAAAATTGGTTTAGCTAAATTTTTGTAAACTCTCAATAACCCCCGGCAGCTGTGAGGAAAAATTTTTCCGATGCAATTTGAGATTGATAACTATCAAATGTGTAGCCAAATAGGGCGATGTCATCCTGAAAGTGTTTTTCTACTAATTTTCTGGTTCTGTTGTTGTAATATTCTCGATAATCACGATGTTTTGACTTGTTTAAACAGGGCAGAGAAGCTTTAATATTTAGCCTTTGACAGACCAGATCAAAATCAGCTTCTAAAGTTTCATATCTACCAACAAAGTCAACTATTATTTTGCCTTCTAAGTCAGTAATAAGGTCTTTTTGTAGTTTAGGTGCTCCTTTGGGAAAGGGATTTTTGGTACTAATAACCCATTCCAAGTATTCTTCAAAACTGCCCAGAGATTTAACCAATTCATGTCTGACATGATCTTTCTCCTTAAGAATAAAATGATAATAGGATACCTGCCAATCCCAAGGATTTCTGACAAAAGAAAATTTATAAAAATTATTATATACTTCCTCTGACAGTTCTTTTTGCATATCTCTGGCTTTAGCGTGCCAAAGAGAGGATTCCCACATTTCATATAGGGGATTGATTTGCTCTCCTAACATTCTGGGAGGGCGATTAATTTTGAATTTTTCAGGTTGTTGTGCATAAGGTTCTAAGACTGCTTTAACGCTTGTCCCCGCAGCTTTTGTGACATGAAAAAAAATGAACTGATGACTGTAGGATATTAACATTAATCTTGCTGTGTGATAACAATAGCTCTGCCCGAGATTGGTAAGCGTATCAATTTTAGTATAAATTAAACTTGACAAAAGAGACAGTATCTAAACTGTCAGCTTGTCCATTCTGGCTGCCCTCTGGGAGATGCTCTAGGGGTTAACCCGAAAATGCACAGAAATGTCTATTTCCTTAAGAACTGAGGATTTTCTACAAGTTGTGTGAACAGTAAGACTGATGTAGAATGCTGCCAGGCATCTGAATACCCAGACGACCGCTATTGTACGCCTTTGCCTGACCATGGACTTTATATGACTGAAATCCCTAGCAACCAATCCAACTTAGTGATTTTAGGAGTCTCATCAATGACGGAAACTACCGCACCCGTCATTCCCCAGGATTTTCTCGGCATTAATCCCGCAGAAATCAACAAAAAACTTGTGTCTTGGGGAATTTCTCTGGATGAAGTCCTTCAAAAACTTGCCTCTCTTGGACTCCCCGGCATTATTTTCATTATTGCTGTTGCCGCATCCAGTAGCACTACCTATCCCATGATTTACGCACTTTTGGGGTTAGGCGGTCCGCTGGGGGTAATTGGCGGACTTGGGGTCTTAGGTATCTCTACTATTATTGGTGACATGGTTACGGGTTATGGCATTGAGGCAGTGCTGAAAGCGGTATATCTCCAACGTCGTGAAACAGAAACTCAAGAATATCTCATCAATGAGGTGAAAGGTTTGCCAATTTCTCCAGTTCTAAAACTTAACCTGAAAAAGGCTATTGAAGTAGAAATTGTCACCCAAGAACCCCTTGCTACCAAAAAAGTCGAAATTGTTGAAGAGTAGTTTTGACGGGGTTGCTGATTTGAGATATGAATCTTCTTTTCTGGGATTTTTAAAACCTAGATGCAAACTAACTTTTGCACGGGAACCTGCACAGTCGGCATTCATACCTTGATTCAGCAACGCCTTATCATTGACAGGGACTAAAAGAGCGCCGGTGCTGAGAAGTAAGTCCATAGTTGCCAATCGCTTCTAGGTGTTGAGCCGTGCCATAACCCTTGTGACGAGAGAGTCCATAATCGGGATAGCGTCTGTGCCAACGAGTAATTAAGTCATCGCGCCAGACTTTGGCCACGATACTAGCTGCCGCAATTACCGGGGATTGTTGATCTCCCTGAATTACCGCCTTTTGGGGGATTGACAAATCTTTAATAATGTGCTTGCCATCGATCAAGCAAAGATTGGGGGAAAGGGGTAATTTCCCGATCGCTCTGCTCATTGCCAGTAGGGAAGCATGAAAAATATTCAAGCGATCGATCTCTTTCACCGTAGCATAACCGATGCGACAAACAAAATCCCGTTGTATTTGCCGGCTCAACTTTTGCCGTTTTTGGGGGCTAAGTTGCTTACTATCCTTCACCCCCAACTCCCACAGCCGTGCAAAACCAGAGGGGACAGTGACCACTACCGCCGCCACCACGGGGCCAAATAAAGCCCCGCGCCCCACCTCATCGACACCGGCAATTAAGGGTTCTGCGCTCATGACTCATCGACAGTGGCGGAGGAACGACGACGACGACGACGCAGCACCGCGGTTTCAGCCTCTAGTTGTGGCTCCTCTGTCACCTCGGCGCTCACCGGGGTCTCTAAAGGAATGACTTCGCCCAGAAAAACTGGAGTTTCGGTCGTAATCGGTTCGGGCGTAAAAGTCACTGGTGGACTAGCTTCTTGGTTGATTTCCTGACTAACTTCGCTAGTGGTGGAACGACGACGACGGCGCACCAAGGAACGATTTTCGGCTTCCTCGCCGGTTTCCGTCGCTTCTACCGGGGTGTCCTCGACTTCTAGGGTAGGAGTCAAGGATATTTCAGGAGTAACAGGCATTTCTGGGTTTTCCGCTTCTCTTTCCCCTGCCAGTTTCACGGAAACAATCACCGATTTCGGGTCTTTAAACTCCTTATCCACCAGAATCAGGGGAGAAATGCCCATTAAAGAATAAACTTCCTGTTCTACCGGGGTCATTTCCACGGAAACCCGCTCCCGTTCGCTGACGGGGATATTTTTGGCGGCGCTGGCATCTTCTCCCCGTTTCGAGAGACGGGCGGGGCGTTCTCGTTTTTCCTCAAAGCGTTGGGGTTCTGATTCCGGCTCGATTTCGTTGTTAACACCGTTAGTAGAGGCTTTTTCGCTCCGTTCCTCTTTTAGTAACAGTTCCGAGGGACGACGACGACGACGACGGCGAGAATTATTAACCTGTTCTTGATAGTTGGGATGGAAGGAAATATCCATCTCTTGAGCGTTTTCTTCGGCCTCAAATTCGGAGAAAACTTCTAGATAGGGTTCGGCCGCCGCAACGCTAGGAGCGCTCTTATCGGGCAGAACTTTTGTATTAGTTGAAGCAATGACAAGGGTTTCTTTTTCCGCACGGCTAACGGTGGGGTTTTCTAGGGCGATGGCGTTGCCTTCTCCTGGTAGATGGGCTAAATGACCTAGTCCGCCGCAATGGTCACAGGTTTTGCCGAATAATTCATAAATGTTTTTCCCCTGACGCTTACGAGTTAATTCCACTAACCCCAATTCCGATAATTGGGCAATCTGAGGCCGGGCCTTATCGCTTTTCAGGGCCTTATTAAACAATTCCAGCAGTTTCAACTGGTCGCGACGGGAATCCATATCGATGAAGTCCACCACCACCACACCGCCGATATTTCTCAAGCGCAGTTGTCGGGCGATTTCTGTGGCGGCCTCGCTATTAGTCCAGAGTACGGTTTCTCGGGCCGTGGCCGAACGGGTAAAGGAACCGGAGTTAACATCAATTACCGTTAAAGCTTCCGTCGGTTCGATGATAATGTAGCCGCCGGAGGGTAAATCAACCCGGGGTTTGAGGGCCTCGCGAATGGCGGCGTTAACCCGGAAATAGTCGAGAATTGGCTGGGTTTCCCGATGGGAGTCGATATAAACCCCTTCGAGAGCTTTGCCGCCGCCCCAGTTCGTCAATTGCTGTTTAACTCGTTTTACCGCCACCGGGTTATCCACAACAATGCGATTGACATCGGCACTGTACATATCCCGCAAAACCCTTTGAATAAAGTCATCATCGCGGTTAAGCAAGGCCGGGGCGCGGCTGCTGACGGCCATCTGTTGGATGCTCTCCCACTGTTTTTGCAGAAATTCCAAATCCTCGATAATCGCTTCTTCCGCTTTGCCTTCGGCCTCGGTGCGTACCAGCAAACCCATCCCCGCCGGTTTGACCAAAATCGCTAAAGCTCGTAAACGGGAGCGCTCGTCTTCACTGCGGATGCGACGGGAAAGATTCACCCCGCGACCATTGGGCATCAATACCAGATAACGACCAGGGAGAGTGACATTTCCCGTTAGTCGCGGTCCTTTATTGCCGGTGGGTTCCTTCATTACCTGTACCAGCACTTTTTGCTGGGGGGCCAGTAATTCCGTGATAGCACCGGCGGTTTTTTTCAGTCTTAAGGGGCCCAGGTCGGTGACATGGATAAAGCCATTGCGTTCCGCATCGCCAATATTGACGAAGGCTGCATCTATCCCGGGGATGACATTTTCTACTAATCCTAGATAGATGTCGGCCACCTGCTGATTACCTGTGGCTACAACTAATTCCTGAATTTGATCTTCCCAAAAAACAGCCGCTATATGGTGTTGTTCGGCTATGATTATTTGTTTTGGCATTCAATTTCCTCAATCTTTCGGTTTCAAAAGCGACGGACCATGGGCTATTTGTCTATGCTTTGAGGCTACTTCTGGAAATCTGGTCTTGTTAAGAAAGTTCTAAGAAGATGAGTCCGCATCGTTAAAGCCTCATCTTGATGTTCATCTGCCTCTCAGACGTGGGAACTGAGTCTTGGTTTCAGTTGTTAAGTCTGTTTGGCAACTGCCGGCTTGACCCACAATTAGGTAAGCACAGCCAGGAGACGAGATTTTCAATTAATCCCTGAGTCTTGCTCGATAACAGCATTTTTTATCCGTTTCCGCCAGTTCTGTCTATCAGAATCTAGGAAAAAAGGAGTTTTTGAGTTACTCCCCTCGGCAACAGGTTTCTGTGGAAGGGAAAATAGCGCACTTTTCGATTTTCCAAAAACCACGATTCTTTTAAGAAATGCTTTAATCGAGTCTTATAGACGACTATAACTCACTCGGTCACTCTCTGACAAGACGATGATCCCCTGACCAAGATAAATTTTTCGGGGCAAGAAAGGAGTCAGGAGCAATGATAGGCAATAAAATAGACCTAAAAAGCTATATAGCCGACTTTTAAGGCTAAAATTCCCTTTTTATCCCCTTTTGGCTTTCTTTAAGAATTAATCAACCCGCCAGTACCGCTAGAATTTTGACCAGATGACCAGATTGACGGTTTCCTTAATCCCTTAATTCCTGTTCCGGCAAGGCGATAACGTTCAAAATTCCCTGTAAATCGGCTTCTGACTCGATTTCTAGCAATTCTTGCAGGTAGGGACGATAACGGTATAGTCGATAACCTTTCCCCTCTAACCATCGGGCCACGGCTAAATTACTGCCTTGATTAGCGGCAATATTTTCGTAGAGAATAAAGCGCTAAATAATCACTCATAATCTAGTATGGACTGCACCCATTTGGGCGGACGAGAAATCGGATTACCGAGGCGATCGAGAACTAATAACGCCACTAAATGCACGGCAAATAAGTATAATAAACTATTGACAAATATGCCCACAACTGCTACCGATTGCACTTGCAGCAGCGTCGGTTTAGCGAGAATCCCTAACCAGGTGAAAATCCAATCGATAAAATTAGTCGCTTGGGTAATCACATATAACCAGAGATTTTCGCCTAAAAGAATTGAAAACAGCCAAAAACGAAAGAATAAACCAAAAGCCCCCAACAGTCCCCCGGTCAAGATAGAAAATTCCCAGCGCGCACCCCGGCGCCAGCATAGCCCCAATTGTAACCCCATCAGGCCGTGGGGAATCAAAAAGACAATACTGCGAGTCGGTCCCATTAACACCGACAAAAGTAAACTGGAAACTAATGCTGTCATCCAAGCACAACGAGCGCCCCAACGTAAATAGGCTAAAGCGATAGGAATCGGGAAGAAAACCCTTAATAAAGGTCCGAGGGGAAAATAATAGTCAATTAACCAGATTAAACTGGTAGCACTGGCCAAAAAAGCCGTCTCCACCGTGATCAGGGTAGCGATAGACTTGAGAGGAGATGGTTGGATAGGTTTGGCAGTGGGTTTATCTAGGGGTTTCCCTTCTTCCCCCAGATCTACCCAATTGGTTTCATCTATTGTCTCTTCTGAGGATTGAGCGGGAGAATTAGCGTTAGAATCATTCATTCTATCAGTTATCCGGTGGTCGGGACGGGTTGGCAAGCTATTCTTAGCTTAGACTTGTGACTCCCAGTCAGGCAAGAGGCAAAAAATACTAAGCTGTTGACTATCTAAATGGGAGAGGAGAGTGAGGTGTTAGGGGTAGGGAAATTTACGGAAAATATTCCTATTTTCACTGAAAAAAAACGGCTCTAAATACCTTCTAAATCGGCTCCTAACTCGCGTAAGAGAGATTTTAATTGTTCTATTTGTTGTAAAGCTAAAACCTTCTCTTGACGTTCCTGTTTAGCCACTTCTGCGGGGGTAGGAATTAATTCACCCTCCCTATTGAAATAGCGTAATTGTTGTTGATAAATACCCAGAAATAAGCCTAATAGATCGCTCCATAGCCAACCCCTGTCCGTCGGTTCAATTGCTTGATATTGCCCTTCCATTAGCCGAAATCCTTGTAATTCTAAGGTTTCAGGATCGAACCAAAAATAATCGGGAGTGCGAAAAATATCTTGATAAATTTGTTTTTTCTCGCCGCGATCTATTTTGGCGGTACTAGGAGACAGAATTTCCACGATAACATCGGGATATTTGCCCCCTTCTCCCCAAACTACCCAACTTTTTCGATCTAAGCGTCTTTCTGTTCCCAAAACGACAAAAAAATCTGGTCCGCGAAAATACTCAGATTTTTTCTGATTAGGACTATAATAAATGGTCAAATTAGCGGCGGCAAAATAATCATTACGCTCTTGCCATAACCATTCTAAACACTGAAGTAAAATCAGAATTTGTTGTAAATGAGCGTAGCTTTCCAAGGAGGGTTCCTCACTCCAGATATCCCTGGGGGGAAATTTTACCTCATCCGCACAAAACTCGTTATTGTCGATGATGGGAAAAGTGGTCATCTTTTTTGAGGTTGGGTGTCGGTCATCTCATTATATCAAAAAAGGTGGGCGATAAACCCACCAGAAAAATAATCAAAAAACCTCAACGATAATTAGGACTTTGGATATCTCTAAGACGCGCTTCGGGGCGTTTAAATCTGTCCATTTGTGCCTCAAAGAATTGACGATTTTTAAGTAAATGTTTGGGATTAGGATCGTCGAGGGGATAAAGTAAAGCAGTGCGTAGAGCTTGAATAACTGCTGAAGTAACATTATACATCGAGCGCTGGAAACTAATACCCAATTGAATCAAAATATCATCTTCCCCCCGGCAGTTTTGCTGATAGTAATCAATTAGATATTGGGGTAAAAAATGATACATATCATCCATTAACAACGTGGGAGGAATTCCCGCAGTACCCACGGGGAAAACATCCGCATAAAGAATGCCATAGTGAAAGTCTTTTTGTTCGTCAGGAACCTGTTTTGCTTGGGCATTATAAGACTTTGTACCCCGGAAGGGAGCAGTACGATAAAAGACCGCTTCCACATAGGGTAAAGCCGCTTCATAAAGCCAAGTAAAAGCCTTTGATTTGGGGATAATTTCGTAGCATTGACCATCAATATAAACGTGATGATAAATCGGCCGGCCAGCGATGGCAAAAATACCATTAACGAGGAAATTCATAGCATCGGGAACACCTTTAAACCCGCCTTCATCGTAGATATCAGACATCTCGAAAAATACCGGGGCCATCACTTCCCAGAATAGTCCTAAATTAGAGTAGTAGGACATCATCCGCACCTGTTCCAAAAACATATCGGGGAACAGGTCATAAAGTTTCATCATCACGGGGTTTTTCTTGAAATAGGCCTTAATAGCGCGGTCGGCATTTTGGCGATATTCTTCTGAATCAAGATAGGCATCAAATAAACCCCAACCCATATCGCGGCCATGCCATAACATGGCTTGCATACAAGCTTCGGCAAATTCCATATTAACGCGGTCATGCCAGAGGTGATGGATTAATCTGGGCATTTTTCGGGTTTTACCTTTATCCATGAATTCTAACAATTCAGGGTGAGCGGAACCCGTACCGCGCCAGATGCGTAAATCGGCATTATCGCCAGCGTAATGATTTTGTAGGTCTAGGTATTCTTGGGGTAGAAAATATTTAAAAAAGGGCAAAGGATCGAGGAAAACTCGTTCGGCAATATAGAGCAGATCTCGCCAATAAAAATCCATCGGCACGGCATAAGCTTTATAAATGCCGATAATTTGCATCAGGTTTTCGGGAGTATCCGGCAACATGGAACCACCCGCTTCTAAACGATGGATAATGTCGGCGAATTCGTGAGTAGAAGGGGGAATTTTGGCTTTGATTAATGTCCCAGTCATAGTTTTAGGTAAAGTAATTAGCAGCGGTTACAATAATTCGGAAACAGCAAGGGATAACTAACTAGGGTCTGCTGAAAAAGTTTTTCGTGGGGGCAGGGTGTGGGGTGTGGGGTGTGGGGTGTAGGGTTTTACCCATTTTCAGACGGTCAATTACCTAATTTTCAGGAAAAAAGTCCCGGAATTTTCGCCCCGATCACTCTCGGCTGGCACTTTTTGAGGTCAAAAAAGTCTAAAAGTCTTATCCAACAAGGTTTTTAGATTTATTAAGCCAACCCTAACTATTACTCAAAAATTTACCCCGATTCAACCAGTTGGTTTTTGAGGACTTTTGTGGAGATTTTTTGAAGACAAAACTAGGTTTTGCTTCCCCCGATAAGCTGGCAACCATCGAGTTAGTGGTGGGTTCAATCCAACGGACTAAATAATTGGGTTGAATGCCTAAAAAGACGATTAATACCATTAGGACAAAAGCGGGTATAGTTTCCGATTTCAGGACTTTGGGATAGTAGGCAAGTTTGTTATCCAATTTACCAAAACAGGTGCGATTAAGCAGGATAACAAAGTAAACCGCCGTTAAACCGGAAGCGATGATACAGAGAACCGTCTGCACGGGAAAACGGGAAAAACTCCCCTGAAAAACGATAAATTCCGCCACAAATCCCACTAATCCGGGGATACCAGCACTGGCCATACCGGCGAGAATTAATAGGGCGCTAACCAAGGGTAAACCGCGAATTGGGTTCATTAAACCGTTTAAAACGTCTAAATCTCTAGTTCCGGCTTTGCGTTCGACAATGCCCACCAGATAAAATAAAAGGGCGAGAATGAGACCATGGCTAATCATTTGCGCGACGGCACCAAGGACGCTTAAACCCGTGCCGGCGGCGGCTGCTACCAGTATATAGCCCATGTGACCGATCGAACTGTAGGCCACCATGCGTTTAATGTCTTTTTGGGCAATAGCGCTCAAAGCACCGTAAATAACGCTAATAACGCCGACAATTGCCAGTCCGGGGGCGATTAAAGACCAAGTTTCTGGGAATAATTGCAGACCAAAGCGAACTAAGCCATAAGTACCGAGTTTAGCGAGGATACCACCTAATAAAATTGCTGTAGCGGGGGAAGCTTCCGTGTAGGCATCCGGTAGCCAAGTATGGAGAGGTACGAGGGGAATTTTGATGCCAAATCCCACTAACAGCAGAGTTAAGAGTAGTAACTGGGTTTTTTGGGAGAAATCGGCGGTCGAGAGGGAGGAATAGTCAAAAGTACCACCGTTGAGGAAACCTATGCCTAAAAATGCCGCTAGGACTAATAACCCAGAGACAGCAGTGTAGAGAAGGAATTTAATCGAAGCATAGCCACGTTTTTCGCCTCCCCAGATAGCAATCATCAGATAAAAGGGGATTAATTCTAGTTCATAGAAAACGATGAACAGCAGCAGGTTTTTGGCCATTAATGCCCCAGAAACCCCGGCGTTAATCAGGAGGATTAGGATGTAATAAAGTCGGGGACGCTCTACTTTTTCTTCGGTACTATAGATAGCTATTCCTGTCAAGAAACAGTTTAAAATAATTAACAGTAAGGACAAACCATCGACTCCGAGGTTATAACTTAAACCGATTGGTTTTGCCCATTCGCGGTATTCAGAAAATTGAAAGCCATTACTGGTTAAGTTATATTGGGTCAGCAGATATAAAGACCAAAAGAGGACGGCGGCAACAAAAAAGAGGGTAATTTGACGTAATTTTGCTGGGGCAAATTTATCGGGGAAAAGACCGACGATAATTGCTCCAATTATTGGCAACCAAAGCAGGGTACTGAGCATATTGGTATCGATCAAATTTATAATGACTGGGATGAGAAAAGGATTAGCCAACCGACACGATGACTAATCTAGAATTGACTAAATTAAACTCACTTTGCCGGTATCGAGATCGTAGTAGGCTCCAACAATTTTTAATTGTTTTTTATCTACTAAATCACCCATGACCGGGGATTTGCCCAATTTCTCTACTTGATAGATAACATTGGATTTAATCGCTCGCTCAAGTTTGTTGGAACCGGGTTGTCTTTCGGCCCGATCAACTCCCACCTGTAGGCCATCGATTAAACGACCGATTTGTCCAGGGAAACGACCCCCTTCAATGGTGGCTTTTACCGCTCCACAACGAGAATGGCCAAGGACAACAATTACCTTGGCTCCTAACACCAACGTGCCGAATTCGAGGCTACCAATTTCTTCGGAAGTGGCTAAATTTCCCGCTACCCGACAAACAAATAGATCTCCTAATCCTTGATCAAAAACAATTTCTGCCGGCACGCGAGAATCGGCACAGCCCAAAATTGCCGCAAAAGGGGCTTGACTTTCGGCCACTTCTGTGAGTCGAGCTTGATCGCGGTTAGGACTTTTTTTTCTTCGTTCCCAGAAACGTTGATTGCCTTCCATGAGCATAGTTAAGGCCTGGTCTGGGTTCAATCCTTGATTTTGAGCCGTTAGCCATGGCTGGGAATTAACGGCGGTTTGGGCGTTACTTTTGGACAACTGAGAACCCACAACAGAGGCGGCTAGACTGGTTCCCAAAAAACCACCCCCATAACGGATTAATTGGCGACGAGAGGTATTGAACATAGGTAATTGTTTCCATTAATCAGGACAAATCCTATTGTCAGGGCCGGGGATGCTAAAGAAAAGCCTAAGTTATCAAATCTTTAACTGAAAACTAGAGAAATTTGTGCTAGTAGGGGCCAGCAGATGATAATACCGATCAAAGCGACCCCCAAAATAATCGACAGAAAGTAAAATTGGGTTTGGCCCGAGACGTTATATTTCAAACTCTGACCACCAAAAACCGTGGCTAATCCCACCAGGTTAACGATGCCATCCACCAGAAAGGTATCGATCCAGTTAATAATTTGCGAGATTAATCCGACGACAAAAACGATGGTAACTTTATACAATTGGGCTGTATAAAGGTCGTTGGCAAAGAAATCTTGAAGGGCTTTCGGTTGAAAAACGATCGGTTTGGAGATATTTTCATTCAGGTAAATATAGGCTGCCGGAATTACGCCAGCAGCACTGGAAAGTACCAAGAGAAAAGCCACTCCCAGATTTAAGTCACTTGGTAATAAATGCCATTGCGCCAATAAAATCGGCAGATGAAGGGCGAAACCCATGGTCACAGTCATGGGGATAACTAAGGGCCAAAGAGCTTCCGGAGAGCGCAGGGTCATTGGTTTGATTTTACCGCCAAAGAAAACGCAAAATTCTCTAGTGACACTAAAGGCAGTTAAAGCATTGACCAACAATAGCACTAATAACAGTAAACCACTGATTTCTGCGAGGCGATCGCCCATGCGGGCCAATGACCAAAAACCACCAAAGGGAGGCAGTGCGACTAAACTAGCGGCACCGACGAGATAACAAATACCGGAAACGGGACGACGGGACCATAAACCGCCGTATTGGCTTAAATCTTGGCTGATATTATTCCAAATGATGTTACCCACCACCATGACTAACAGGGACATAGCGATCGCATAAGTAAAGAGTAACACTAAAGCTGTTTCCGTTTGTCCGGTGGCCACAGCGATAAAAATCAGTCCCATGTAGGCGCTGACGGAATAGGAGAGGGAGCGCTTGACATCGATCTGGGCGATCGCAATTAACCCCGCACCGATGGCAGTAACAGAGCCAACAATGATCATTACTTGCAAGGTTAAGGGCGATAATTGTAGCACCGGCTCTAATTTCACCAATAACCAAGCGCCAGTGGAAACAACGACGGTATTCCGCAGAATTGTCGCTGGCATCGGTCCCTCCATGGCCTCATCTAGCCATAAATGCAGGGGAAATTGAGCGCATTTGCCCATCGGACCTGCAATCAGGGCTAAACAGAGTAAATTAGCCACATTGGGGTTTAAATCGGCTGTAGCCGCCCATTCTGCCAATTGGTCAAAGTTCCAGGTTCCCGCCAGGGGTAAAAGGGCCACCACTCCCATCAAGAGGATTAAATCGCCAATCCGTTTGGTTAGAAAAGCATCCCGCGCCCCCGTTACCACCAGAGATTGATTGAACCAGAAACCAATCAGTAGATAAGTGCCGAGGGTGAGAACTTCTAGCACACAATAGCTGAAAAATAGCGAATTACAGATAACGAGGGCGCACATACCCCCTTCAAAGAGGGCGACGAGAGAATAAAACCTTGCCCAACCCCAATCCATTTCTAGATAGGCGATCGCATATACCTGGGCGGCGAGGTTTAAGCCAGTAATTAGCAGTAAAGCCCCGATATTAACGACCGAAATCTGCACATCTAAAGATATGCTTAAATCTGCGGCATTTAGCCAATTAAATGCTATAGATTGGGGCGGACGACCCCAAACGGCGATTAAAGCAAAAAGGCTATGCAAAAAAGCCCAGCAGGTCATGATCAAGTTCAGATAACCGGCCGGTCGCGGGCCGGTTTGCCGGATAATACCGGGAGACCAGGGTAGAGCGAGAAGTGCGCCCGCAAAGGCGTAAAGAGGTACCAACCAGATAGTCTGGCTGAAGGACTCGAACATATAAACACCTCAAGAAGAAAAATGATCCTGAATTAAAGTTTAAGGTTTAATGGCTCACTAATAAGCTGTCACCATTTTTTAACGAGGCATTAATCGGGATAGTTTGACTAGCTTCCAGCAGGTATTTTAAAAAAGCATCGGCAATCACGGAAAGTTGTTTTCCGGCCAGATAACAAACGTACCAATTGCGCTGAATTGGAAACTGTTCCACGTCGAGGATGGCTAATTCGCCGTTTTCCCCTTCCGAGATGAGAGTGTGCTTAGATAGTACCGATAGCCCCAAACCACCAGAAATAGCCTGTTTAATGGCTTCGTTACTGCCTAATTCCAAGCGCACCTTAACTTTAATATCGTGGAGATTAAATAATTTTTGTACCGCTTGACGGGTTCCAGATCCCGATTCGCGCATAATAAAAGGTTGCTGGTTGAGGGATTCAAGGGGGAGATTTTTCTTACCCACCAATGGATGATCCCGTCGCGCCACCACCACTAGGGGATTCTCGAGGAAAGACTGAGAACAAAGTTCCACTTCTTCCGGCGGTTGACTGAGAATATAGAGGTCATCCTCGTTGTTTAACATTCGCTCTTGCAGTTTCTGATGATTAGTCACTTGCAGGGCGATGTCAATACCGGGATACTGTTGACAGAATGCCCCCAGTAATCGCGGTACAAAGTATTTAGCGGTAGTAATTACGCCTAAAGTCAGCTTTCCCTGTCTAGTTCCCTTAATATCGGCCACTTTCATTTGAAAGTTGTCCAATTTATTAAAAATCTCTTGACAGGTGAACAGTAATTCCTGACCCGCTTCGGTTAAAAATAAACGTTTGCCAATTTGCTCGAATAGCGGTAAACCCACAGCTTTTGTGAGTTGTTTGACTTGGGTTGAGACGGTAGGTTGAGTGATAAATAACTCCTCGGCCGCCTTGGTAAAGCTACTGTGTCGAGCGGTAGCCTCAAAAACCCTTAACTGGTGCAGGGTTGCCTGTATCAAGTTCTTATCCCCTTCTCAATAACAACTATTTGTCACCATCAATCCTAACGTTTTTATAGATTCTAGTCAATTAATTTTTTGATAAATATAGACTTTAATAGATATAACCGCCGCTTAAGACCTTTTGTCAGCCATCAGCTTTTTTCTCCCTCCTCCCCTCCTCCCCACTCCCCCACTCCCCCATCTCCCCCACTCCCCCACTCCCCCATTACCCCATCTCCCCAATTCATAATTCATAATTCATAATTCATAATTAATAATTGATAATTCATAATTCATAATTATCTTGCTATAATCAGAAAACAACCATCTATTAAAAATAAAAGACAATGGTTAGTTATCTTGATATTGACGACGATCTTCTTTTCCCCGATAGCGATGGTCAACCGATGGCAGATAATACCGAACAATATGAGTGGATTGTCAAAATTAAGGAGAATTTAGAGATTATCTTTGCCGATGACCCTAAGGTGTTTATTGCCGGAGATTTACTCTGGTATCCTCTGCGTTCTACTTTGGTTTCACCGGTTGCTCCCGATGTGATGGTAGCTTTTGGTCGTCCCAAAGGACGGAGGGGTTCCTATCGTCAATGGCAGGAAGAAAATATCGCTCCTCAAGTGGTTTTTGAAATTCTATCACCGAAGAATACAAAAGCAGAGATGAGTCGAAAATTAGAGTTTTATGACACATATGGTGTAGAAGAATACTATTTATATAACCCGATGCGCTGTCGTTTACAAGGTTGGCAAAGACAGAGAGAAAATTTAAGAGAAATTATCCCCATCAATGACTGGATAAGTCCCCGTTTAGGTATGCGTTTTATCTGGAATAAATCTAGTTTAGAATTGTATCGTCCTGATGGAGAGAAATTTTTAACAACTGTTGAGTTAGAGTCTCAAATGCGTCAAGAAAAGAAACGTGCCGATAAAGAAAAGAAACGTGCGGATCGACTAGCGGAACGCTTACAGGCGTTAGGATTAAGTTTAGAAGAAGAATAATACCATTTTTCTTTATTCGTAGCAGGCATGACCATCTCTGTCGTTACTTTTGAAAAATAGCATTAGAGCAGGTTTTTTTCCTAGGTTATTAGTAAACAGTTATTAAGTTCACTTAAGTAGGTAGGCGTTAAAAGTTGTCAGATGCCCCCCTTATTAAGGGGGGATTAAAGGGGGGACTAAGGGGGGATCGGCACCCCCCTTATCAAGGGGGGCAGGGGGGATCGAACCTAAAATCCATTTTTAATTTAATTATAACCAGCTACTTATTACCGATAACTGATAGCTAAAAAAATATTTAAACTTCTAATAAATTTTCTAGGCGATCAAGAACTATATCGGTGATACACTTAATCCGGTATAAACAGGCTTTAGTATCTGTGGAGTTGAAAGTGCCATTTTCCCAATATTTGTTACTACCGGCACCACCCCCACAAACCCCAAAATAATCGCATTTTTGGCGACATAAATCGACTCCACCGCGCATATCAGCGTAAATTTGTTGAAATTTCTCGGTTTCACAGATAGATTCCAGAGAATCGGTCAAAACATTACCAAAGATAAAATCGCCGTAGGGTTGGGTTTTAATCGATAGTAATTCCGGATCAAAAGTGGAAAAATTACCTTGATTATCAAAATTGACAATCATAAAAGGTCGGTTCATATCGGTATTTTCTAAGCGTTCATCGGCATAAATCAAACTACAGATCGATTCAAATTCTCGCAGCTTAAATTCTCCTTGTTTGGCCGTGACTAACTCCCAAAATCTGGCAATAAACTGGCGATAACGTTGTTCAATACCTAATTTATCTAAGGAAGATTGCGAATGAATCCCCTCGGTTTCTTCCATATTAAAAGCCACATCGGTAAGACCATGATCCCAAAAAAAGTTAAAAATTTCGTCGGGATAGTCGAGAGAATCTTCTGTTAAAACAGCGATGATACTGACATCAATTTCATGTTTTTGCAAGAAAGAAATCCCCCGCATTGTAGCAGCATGACTGCCAGTTCCCTTGCGGTTTTGCCGGTGGATATCGTGAATAAAGGCCGGTCCATCAAGACTGACTCCCACATAAACATCATGCTTTTTAAATAATTGACACCAAGCATCGTTAATATAAGTGGCGTTAGTTTGTACTGAATGACGAAAACAGTAACCCTGCTGATTATATTTCTCGCTAACTTCCGCAATTTTGGCGAAAGCACTTTCATAAAAACTGATGGGAACTGCTAAGGGTTCGCCGGCGTGCCAGCAAATGGTAAAATCATCTTGGAGAAAACGACTACTAAAAACCCTCTGAAAAATCGGCTCGATTAAATCTAAGGATAAGGTATTTTTTAAGTGGCGATCGGGTAAATAACAATAATCACAATTGAGATTACAAAAAGAAGTCGGCTGCACGACTACTAAGGTAATTGGACCACAATCCGACCAATCTATATTTGTGTTTTTTTCCATCATTCTATTTTTAAAATTCTCCCTTAAAGTATGATAACCGATAACTGATTCTGGGAATTGTATCTTAATTCTACCTATACTATTTCCTATTCCCTCAATAATAAATAATATAATTGACCCGGAGTATTAATTAAACCGGCTCGCTTGCCAGCATTTTTTCCTGTTCCCATAAAAATATCTACCCTCCCAGTACCTTTAATCGCGCTGCCAGTATCTTGATCGAGAACATAGCGACTAACTAATTTTTTATTAAGATTTCCCTGGGGAATTTCTGTCTCAATTACTGCTAAAGCACCGGGGGGAAAAATACTTTTATCTGTAGCGATCGATCTTTCTGGTAAAACTGGAACTCCAATACTACCAGTGGCAGCTGCGCCGTGGGTTTCTCGAAAGAAAATAAACCGATTATTGCGGGGAATATAATTCTTTAATTGCTCAGGATTATTTCTGAGAAAATCTAAAACCATTGGTAAGGTTAAACCCTCAGCAGGAAAAATACCATCGGCAATCATTTCTTTTCCCAGACTGGTGTAGGGATGCTCGGTATTGCCATCAAAACCAATGCTCATAATTTGACCATTAGGTAAACGTAATTTCGCCGAACCTTGCACATGAACTAAATAAGCTTCTAAGCGATCTTTTAACCAGACTAATTCGTATCCCGCTAGACGGCTATTTTCCCCCAGTAAACCATCTTTTCCCTCTAATTCTACCCTAGCTGGATGGGGTTTAGACCAGCGAGAAAAGTTAGCAGGTCGGCGATAGAGAGGATATTTATACTCGGCGGTTTTTTGCCGACTTGCTTGATAAATTGGCTCAAAATAACCAGTAAATTTAACATTTCCCTGGCTATCATTACCCAAAGAACGATACCAAATAAATTCTTTTTTTACTGCCTTTTGTAGAGCTGCGGGAGTGGGAGAATTCTGCACTAATTGACGAAAACGTACTAAGGAACGCTGCACTCGCTGACGAGTTATTTCAGGAATAGGATAATTTTGATAGGCGCGGATCGCCGCCGAGCTATTCAGATAACGTAAACTATGATCGATCGCTTGTAGTAGGGTTTTTTTGTCCGTTAGCAGTCGTTCATCGTATCCCGTAGATGTTCCTAATTCTGAGATTTCAAAACGTTCTAGGGGCAAATTTGCGGGGGTGAGGGCAATTAATCCCAAGCTGAGGGGGAGGAGTGTCAAAAGGTGTTTCATGGTGATAGGAGTGGGCAGCTATTGACTCGATTAACGATGGAGAAGGATAAATGAGAAAAGTTGTTTCTTGTTTATATCATGAGGATAGTTGTTGCCGATAAATCTTAATTTGTTCCAAGCGAGGGCCGACCTTAGAAATAATGGTAAATTCTAAATTTTGGTAATATAATTGTTCTCCCACCCTCGGTATTTTTTGCCAATGATGGAGGATAAAACCAGCTAGGGTTTGGTATTCATCGGCCAAGGGTAAGCTTAAATTTAATGCTTTGTTCACGTCCTCTAAATTCATTTGTGCTTGTACGAGAAAAGTTGATTCATCGAGGAGTTGGTATTCCAATGTTCCTGATTGATCACTAGGGGGAAAAGTTCCTAGAATCTCGCCGATTAAATCTTTGAGGGTTAATAAACCGGCTGTTCTGCCAAATTCATCCACAATGATAACCATCTTTAAGAATGATTCCTGCATCACTGTCAGTAATTCATTTAAAGGGGTAGTTTCGGGGAAAAAACGCACAGGTTTTAACCAAGGTTTAATCGGGGTTGTTAAATTTAACTGACCTTCGGCAAGGGGTAAAGCTAAATCTTTAAAATCGATCAGACCACGGATATCATCACCAGAATCTCCTGCCACAGGATAGCAAGAATAGCCACTGTTAACCACGTTGAGCAATAATTCCTGAAAAGTTGCGGTCGAGGGAATAGCTATTAAACGGTTATGGGGAACCATGATTTCCGCAGCAGTGATTTCGCCAAACTGGAAGACATTATTTAAAATTTTCCTTTCCGCTGCTTCTAATCCCGTTAATTCCCCTTCCATGCTGATAATTAATTGTAATTCCTCGCAAGTTACCCGATTAGAACGCTGTAGATCCACTTCGGGGATACGGGTTAAAACCAATAAAAAACGAGTTGATTGGTTCAGAATACCGATAAAAGGCTTAAAAATCTGGGAAATAACGCCAATAGGTGCTGCTAATAATCGCGCCATCGGTTCGGCATAAATTAAAGCGAGGGATTTGGGATAAAGTTCCCCAAAAACTATCTGGAGATAGGCAACAATTAAAAAAGCTAGACAAAGAGAGAAACCATGGGAGAGAAGATTTTGCCAGTTTAAAGAAAAGGGTAAAAAACTTAGTAATTTCCTCACAAAAACGGTCATGGTACTCTCCCCGATCCAACCTAAAGCTAAACTAGAAAGGGTGATGCCTAATTGGGTAGTGGAAAGTAAGCGATCGAGACTTCTTTGTAGAGATTGTACCGTCTGCGCTGGCACATCTCCCGCGGCCACTAGCTGACTGATGCGGGTACGACGGACAGACACAAGCGAAAATTCCGCCGCTACGAAAAAAGCATTGAGGACGATTAGTAAAAAGACTAAAATTAAACGAGTCAATAAATCCTGATTATCCATAGCGAAAAGGCAAAATTCGCCTTTTTTAAAGCCTATCCTTTGGTTTCGTCCTTTGATTGCGGTTGGTTTTTCTGTTGTTGCATATAAACTCTCACTCTTTTAATTACTTCTTCTTCTTTAACGGGGATAAAAGTTTGATTGCGACCATAACTGGTGCGATCGTTGGTAAACTTTTTAGCGGGGTTGATATCCGGTTGACTGACTCCCTTCAGGGAGGCGATTCCCAATTGATAGGCTACCCAACCGCTACCGAAGCCGGCGGCTAACATGGCTACCATCAAAAGGAGACCTAACTGCAAGGAGGTGCTGATTGAAAATTTTTTCATCTTGGTGGGGCTGAATTTTCACGTTCAGAGTAATTACCGATCTATAATGAGTTAATAGTATAACCCAGGGTTGGCCGAGCGGTTGAGGCAACGAACTCATAATTCGTGCTAGGCAGGTTCAACTCCTGCACCCTGGATAGTTTTGATGGCTTCGGGTGATCGGCTTCGACTGCACTGGAGTAAGTTAATCTTGTCCTTGTTGGTGCAGAACACAATCTTTTTAAGCCGCTGCATACTAAGGTGATCATGTCAAGAACTCCAGAGTTTCTTTTTCTAAGGCTCTGTCTTAAAGCGGTATTCAGAGTGTAGGGTGCGTTAGGCGGTTACTAATTTGGTCAAAAAACCAAAACTAACAAGCCGCCGTAACGCACCACTTGATCAGAATTGCCAATCGTATCAATGATAACTTATCGAGAAATATTTAGCCCGTGATTAGCAATAATGTCGATTTTAAATTTCCCATAATCGCTAAATCAAATCTCTTTCATAATTCATCATTCATAATTTATCTCAGATATCGAGTTCCGCCAAATGCGATGTTATTGACAACCCTGTTGACTGAGATAACGCAACAAATCTCGACGCTTCATGAGGCGATCAAAGTCGGTACAATTTGGACATGGGTTGATGCAGAAAAGATTAGATAAATTGGTTCTTCTAAATCCGCTTCTGCATCTGTTAACAAACCATTAGGCAAGGGTAAGGATTCCCCCCTAGATAAATTAACTTCTGCCATGTCCACCAGCGCACTAGCTAAGGAAGGGCGTACTGCTGCTAGATCATTTCCCCAGGAAATCACGCCAGGAAAATCCAAGACTTCTCCATGGACTCCCTGTTCCAAAAATTTATACATTGCTTTGTAGGTAAGCATCCAATTTATACTCCTTTCTTTCAGCGAATTTTTTGATTAATATAGCGTTTCTGATTCACAAGAGGTACATTCCCGATCCTGAACAGCTTAATCAGCAAAGGTTTAAGTGTGCCGCACAGATGCGAGAACCGCTATAGATTAAGATATTGTTTTTATTTACTGAATTTGATTATTCTCTAGCCACTTGGTAGCTTCACTAATAAACAATTTTGCATTTTCTAAAGTTTTGCCTGCTTGTTGTTGAGTGATGGGTATCGTTTCATCATAATCACTTAACTGTCTTAAATCAAAAGTCTCACTCAAGGTTCTTGATAAGTTTTGAGATAATTCTCCAGTTTTAATAAATTGTTGTCCAAATTGTTGAATCAAGCCTCTGTGAGTTCTAGTATTGACGTTTTTAGCAGCCAAGAGAGCTTGTATTGTATAATATAAGGCGTAATAAGCCCGAGAAATACAAGCACGATATAGAGTATTTTCCCACAAAATTTCAGCAGCATATAATTCTTCTTTAGCTAGACTTAGTAATGTTTGAATGCGGTTCATAAAGCTATACCTTCTCGGCGAATATTTTCTAATAAAGGAGTATCTTTACATAAAAAGTCTTCTTCAGATATGGGCAAAACTGAGATGAATTGATCGTATTTAAGGTTAATTTGATTTTTAACTTCTCCCATACGGAAAATTTCATCTCCAGGAGAAACTGGACTTTTTAAAATTACCATGATATCAATATCAGAGTCTTCTGTTGCATCTCCTCTGGCTTGAGAACCGTATAGAACTAAGTTTATTAATTTATCGCCATAGATTTTTTCTAGTGCTTGGCGAAATTCTGTGATAATTTTTTCAAGTTTTTTCATAATTTATCAATTTTAGACCTTCAAACTATTTTCCCAAAACTTTAGCCCCATCTTCTTGCAGTTTGTCATTAGCTGTTTCAGATTGATGTTTGTGTATTACCAAGTCGATAAAATTGTTAACTTCCAGTAAAAGTGACTCTGGTAGTTGTTACAATTTAGCGATTGTAGTTTGACGAATAGTCATGAGAACAACCTTCCCCAAAATCCTTTTTCCAGTCTTTTCACTTGATCAAGAGTATATTGGTATTTATCCATCGTGTTCTGTTGCACGTAAAGTTGTGCCGCTTGATTATAGTCAGCGATCGCACCTTGCTTGTCTCCTAAGTTAGACTTGGCATTCCCGCGACCAATGTAGGCATAAGCATAGTCGGGTTTGATTTGAATGGCTTGATTGTAGTCAGCGATCGCACCTTGATTGTCTCCTAATTCACCTTTGTTACAACCACGATTAAACCACTCTTCGGCTGTCAATTTTACCGTTTTTGAATGTAACTCTGGCTTGACTTGAGTAATGCCCCACTCTAGTTTATGGAAGGCAGCAGCATCATCAATCTTCTTGAAACTTACCCAATTAAGTTCTTGTAGGAAGAGTAAATCACCAGGAATTTTATGGTTCTTCGGTTTGTGTTATGCAATGGAGGGGGGTTATAAAGGATAAAACCCTTACACAGAAAGACATTGCTTCGATTTTGGCTAATTGTTTTCTATCTAGAACGAGCTAATCAATTGAGTCTCTTGCCCTATAAGGATTT
>NZ_JAPZQM010000677.1:0-4444 GCF_027530565.1 Microcystis sp. LE19-10.1B
GTTTTTCCTGGGGGTAGGAGTCAGGAGTCGGTCGTTTCAGGCTTTGTTGCCCTTGTTTTTTGTACCAAGCGATGTACCACAAGAAGGATAATGCAAGGTTTTTGAAAGTCCCAATCCTATTTTCTTGCACTAACATCGGACTTTAACAGGTCAAAAGCCTTATTTTAAAAGGGTTTTACCATTATTCAGCAAACCCTAAATAATCATTCTTTAATAACCAGATTTAGTTGAATATCCACAGCGTTTCTCATCAAGGTGAAGTATAGATTAAACCTTGCCGAAGTAAGGATTCCAGTCGCAAAAATGCGCTTCATCCATCTGAGAAACGCTGTCAAGTCTTACCTTCCCGTTTCCGAATTCGCCGGTAAAAATCCTGATTTTCAGCTTTTAATCTCTGGGACGAGGTAAACCCATATCTACCGATAGAAGATGACTGCAAGCAAAACCGGAAAAGGCCACCGCGTTTAATCCTTGACCAGGGAAGGTACTATCTCCCACACAATAAAGATTAGGAATAGCTGTGCGATTAAAGGGCATTCCTAATAAGCCTAACAGTTTTCTTCGCGGTATTGGGCCGTAACTGCCATCGATTCTATTCAAAAAGCGGCGATGGGTGCGGGCTGTGCCAATTTCGATATAATCTAATCCTGTATCTAGTTTGGGAAAGAGTTTTTTCAGGCGATCAATGAGACGATGAGCAGCGGCCTCTTTTTTCTGTTGATATTCTTGAGGGGGCAGTTTTTGCCATTGATCAATCCAGCTAGGGGTGAAAGTATGAATGATATGATGGTCCGGGGGTGCGAGGGAGGGATCGAGTAAGGTAGGAATAGAAACAAAGATAGTTCCCTGTTCTGCTTCCATATTTTCCCAATCTTCTAGTAAAATATGGTGACATTCGCTTCCTGATGGTAACACATCGGCCTTAACTCCCAGATGCAAACTCAGGAAACTGGGGGATTTTTGATAGCGTTTTTGCCATTTTTTTTCGCTGCCCGGGAGAGATTCCGGGGGGAGTAGTTTCTCGAAGGTATCCCAACGGGTGGCATTAGAAACAATCTTTTTAGCGTAGTATTCCTTACCATTGGTCAATTTTACCCCGATCGCCCGTCCTGCATCTAAAATAATCTTATTCACTCTCGCTTGATACTGGATTTCACCACCGGCTTTTTCCAATCCCGCGACTAACTTGAGAGCAATCTGTCCTACTCCCCCTCGGGGATAGTTAATTCCGCCGTAATGGCGATCGCTAAAGACCATTCCCGCATTAATCATCGGAGTGCGATCGGCGGGTACTACCGACCAACAATAACATTCCATATCGATAAATTTCAATAATTTCGGGTCTTTAATATATTTTCTGGCCACATCTCCCGCATTTTGGGGTAAATACTTGACCAATCCCAAACAGGATAAAGGATGCTGGAAAAAAACCCTAGTCAGATAGCGGGGTTCTTCCAGCGATAGTAAATCCATACTATTGAGGCAATTAAACACCTGCCAGCATTCATCGTAAAAGCGCCGGATACCAGTTTTTTCTCCGGGAAAATGGCTAATTAATTCCTGTAAAAATTGTTCGTAGTCGCGATGAACTTTTAAGTCTAACCCGTCCGGGAGATGATAATGGATCTGGACGGGATCGGCAATGGTTTCGATACTCATATTCACCGCTGCCAAAGCCTTGGTTAGGAGGTTAGTCGTCCCCTTTTTGCCAAAACCAAAAATCATCGAAGCACCCACATCAAAACGATAACCCTCTCGTTCAAAATAACCTGCGCTGCCCCCCGGAATCAGATAACTCTCTAAAACTAAGACTTTTGCCCCTTTTGCCGCTAATTGCGTCGCTGTCACCAATCCCCCGATTCCCGACCCAATCACGATCGCATCGTACTGATTACTCATAACTTGACTCGATAAATTTTTGTATCAATTCTTGATTGTAACCCTTGACTAGCGGTCATTTATCGGCTAGTTTGCGGGAGCAAAAAATTTTTTGCCAGCGATGAAAAGTTGCTAAAAGGAAAAAATTCTGGACAAATCTGGCAACTTGACATAATTGGGTTTGGGTGATATCATCTCCGGAAAGACAGGTAGCGCTACTGTTATAAAAACATTGGCTCTTCTTGTTTCTGTGTGGAAGGGAGAAGAATAGGGGGAATTTTCCAGAAATATATTCTTCAAAGCCCTGCCTAGCAAGACTACTACAAATAATAAGCACTGATTATCACAGAAAGTCGAGAGGAGCTAAGTAAATTTACCTTAAGATTAATTAATCAATTGGATAATGTATAGAAAACTGGCCAAAAAAATCCTTAAATTAGCTAATTCCCTATCTAGGTCATCGAAGCGATCTCTTTTGATTGTCACCGATTGCCTGATTTTTTGTCTAAGCATCTATCTGGCCTTCTCTCTCAGATTTAATCTGAGCCTCGAATATCAGCAAATTAGACCTTTTTTAGGGAAAATATTCGGTTTAATTGCCATTAAAACTCTAGTTTTCTATCTCAAAGGTATTTACAGTCCCGTAGTACGTTATACAGGATTAGAGTTTCTTTCCTCCGTACTGCAAGCGGTTCTCTATAGTTCAGGGGTTTTAATCAGTCTGGCCTACTTTCAAGGGGATGCCTTTTTGCCACGTTCAGTCCTGATTATCGACGCATTGTTAACCCTAGTATTGGTTATCGGGGTGAGATTGTTGATTCGTTCTGTCTTTCACCGTCTCAATATTTACGTCAGTAGTCTGGATAGGGAACCGACAATCGTTATCTATGGTGCGGGGATTGTGGGTTGTCAATTAGCACGTTCCCTGCAAAATGACCCCCACTATCGTTTATTAGCTTTTGTTGATGATAATCCCGATTTGCAGCAGCGAGTGGTCCAAGGCATTAGGGTTTACCCCCCCTCTCAATTGGCACTACTGCACCAAAAAAGGGCCATTGACTGGGTTGTTCTCGCTATTCCGAACCTAGACAAGGCCAGAAAGCGGCAAATCATCGAAAGTCTAGAAACTTTACCCATCGACATTAAAACCGTTCCTCCCCTCTCAAAAATTTTATCGGGAGAAGCGACCATCAATCAGATTCGCAGTGTCGATGTCTCGGAATTATTAGGACGGGAAGAAATTCTACCCCATCCCGAACTTTTGGGAAAAAATGTCACCGGTAAAGCGGTGTTAGTCACCGGGGGTGGTGGTTCCATCGGTTCGGAATTATGCCGACAAATCGCCTTCCTCAAGCCAAAATGCTTGGTAATCTACGAATTAAACGAGTTTTCCCTCTACAAAATCGATCTCGATTTAAGCGAAAATTATAGCGATTTACGCAAGTATGCCTATCTAGGCAATGTTCTCGACCGCAATCATCTGGCCCGAGTCATCCAACAACACCAGATCCAGACAATTTATCACACGGCCGCCTATAAGCACGTTCCCCTTGTGGAAGCCAATCCTAGTCAAGGGATTTACACTAATGTTTGGGGAACCTTAAATGTCGCTCAGACCGCGATCGAGAATTCAGTTAGTAATTTAGTTCTTATTTCCACTGATAAGGCCGTCAGACCGACTAACATTATGGGGGCCAGTAAACGCTGTGCTGAGTTAGTCGTACAAGCTTTGGCCGCTTTACCCGACACTTCCACCTGTTGCGCTATCGTCCGCTTTGGCAATGTTCTCGATAGTAGCGGTTCCGTGGTGCCGCGTTTCCGGGAACAAATCGCCCAACGTAAGAATATTACCCTCACCCATCGCGATATTATTCGCTATTTTATGTCTATTCCCGAGGCGGTGCGTTTGGTTATACAAGCAGGAGCCATGGCCCGAGGGGGTGAGGTATTCCTGTTAGATATGGGTGAACCGGTAAGAATTTACGATTTGGCCCTACAGATGATTCGTTTAAGTGGCTTGGAATTAGGACAAGATATCAATATTGAAATCACAGGATTAAGACCGGGGGAAAAACTCTACGAAGAATTATTAATCGATACCGATAAAGCTCGTCCCACCGCTCACCCAAAGATTTTTTGCGCTCATGAACACTTTCTTGCTTGGGACAAATTGCAAATCAAATTAGAGCAACTGCTTAATTATATTCAAGTTAATGACCGTCAGGGCTTAGTTAAGTCCCTACAAGATTTAGTTCCCGAATACCAGACCCCGCAGCAAATAGCCGGTCATTTGTCAAGTCAAAAGTGAAAGAAAGGAGTTTTAGCGAGTGCATCCCACATTTGCAGAAATACCGACAATTAGGGTCTGCTGAAAAAGTTTTTCCTGGGGGTAGGAGTCAGGAGTCAGGAGTCAGGAGTCAGGAGCCGGTCGTTTCAGGCTTTGTTGCCCTTGTTTTTTGTACCAATCGATGTACTACAAGAAGGATAATGCAAGGTTTTTGAAAGTCCCAATCCTATTTGCTTGCACTAACATCGGACTTTAACAGGTCAAAAGCTTTATTTTAAA
>NZ_JAPZQM010000437.1:0-1817 GCF_027530565.1 Microcystis sp. LE19-10.1B
GTTATTCTGGTTACGAATGACACTTATATTACAGCAACTCAAGTCTGTGAACTCCGGTCAAAAATAGCTGCTTTAGGAATAACTATTCCCATCACTCTAGTCTTAGATAATGCCCGCTATCAAAAATGTAAAATTGTTGAAGAATTGGCTCTTTCTTTGTCAATAGAGCTACTCTATTTGCCGTCTTATTCGCCTAATCTAAATTTAATTGAAAGGCTGTGGAAATTTGTCAAAAAGAAATGTTTGTATGGTAAATACTATGAAAACTTTTCTGACTTTTCTTCAGCCATTTATGAATGTTTGAATGATGCCCATTTGAAACATAAAAAAGAACTGGATTCCTTGCTGACTCTACGATTTCAGAAGTTTAATAAATCTCAGATTATGAACGTCTAAAGTATATCTCAAGGAAGATACAAAGAAGCTGAACCCCTCTATTTACAAGCTTTAGAATTTTTTAAACAACTATTAGGGGAGAATCATCTCCATGTAGCAAGTTCCCTCAACAATTTAGCAGGATTGTACAAATCCCAAGGAAGGTACGAAGAAGCTGAACCCCTCTTATTACAAGCTTTAGAATTGAGGAAACGACTATTAGGGGAGAATCATCCCTATGTAGCTGATTCCCTCAATGGTTTAGGATTCTTGTACTATTCTCAAGGAAAGTACGAAGAAGCGGAACCTCTCTATTTACAAGCTTTAGAATTGAGGAAACGATTATTAGGGGAGAATCATCCCTATGTTGCTAATTCCCTCAACAATTTAGCAAAATTGTACTATTTTCAAGGAAAGTACGAAGAAGCAGAACCTCTCTATTTACAAGCTTTAGCAATTGCCGAGCAAGCTTTAGGGGAGAATCATCCTACTACTGTTAAGATTCGGGAAAACTTAGAGTCGCTCCCGTAGGATGGGTTATTAACCCATCCGATAATACAACAATATAAAATAATACAATCACCTTCAATCAACCAAACAATCATGACTACACTCAAAGATATTGAATCCGCAATTCTCCAGTTGCCTGACGAAGAAATCCATCAATTATCAGCTTGGTTACAAGACTATCTTGATGATAGTTGGGACAAACAGATAAAAAACGATCTCGAATCAGGGAAACTCGATCGACTATTACAAAAAGTCAACAATGATATCAGTAACAATCAAGTTAAGCCTTTAGATGAAATCCTTAACAACTCCTGATTTTTGGCAATGTTATGCCAACTTACCTCCCTACATTAAGCAACAGGCAAAAAAAGCCTATCGTCTCTGGATTAGTAATGTTTTCCATCGATCATTACATTTCAAGAAAGTAGGGAAAAATGTCTGGTCAGTCCGAATAACTGAGAATTATAGAGCTTTAGCATTGAAAAAAGGTGAAGATTATTACTGGTTTTGGATTGGTTCTCATGATGAGTATGAAGAGTTAATTAAATAGAAGGAGAAAATTAACCATGCTAGATCCTAAAGAATTTCGCAATATTATCCACCAAGATTTTACTGAAGTTACCTCACAGGAATTTCTGGCAAATCTAAAAAAATACTGTCCAGAAATTTTTGAAGGCGATAACTATCCCAATGTCACTGAAAATCTTAATAATTTAGCAAAACTCTACCAATCTCAGGGAAGGTATGCGGAAGCTGAACCACTCTACCAGCAAGCTTTAGACATAGCGGAGAAAGGGTTCTTCGGTTTGTCTTATGCAATGGACGGGGTTATAAAGAATGAAACCTTTATAGAGACAGACATTGCCGCAATTTTTGTCAATTGTTTGCGATCTGGAGCGAACTAATCAATTAAATCTCTTGCCAGATAAGGA
>NZ_JAPZQM010000012.1:0-1962 GCF_027530565.1 Microcystis sp. LE19-10.1B
GGTCTTGGAAAGTCATCGTTTCTGCTACTGTGTTTCAATCCCTAATAGGGTTTAAGATTAATTGGAACTATAGAGGAAAAAAAGAAAATAGGGTAAAGAGGGAAGTTTCAATCCCTAATAGGGTTTAAGATTAATTGGAACAAATTGAAATCGAGACTTTAGAAGACTTAAAGTGATGTTTCAATCCCTAATAGGGTTTAAGATTAATTGGAACTCACTTGGTACTTTAGAAATCGGTCTAGGGTTAGTTTCAATCCCTAATAGGGTTTAAGATTAATTGGAACAACTCCTCTAGTATTTGCTTCTCTTCGCTTAGTTTGTTTCAATCCCTAATAGGGTTTAAGATTAATTGGAACGCCATTAAGTAAATATTAACCATGGCGGCAATCTGTTTCAATCCCTAATAGGGTTTAAGATTAATTGGAACGTGCAAAGGCATCTAGAAAAGAAAGGGGAGAGGGAGTTTCAATCCCTAATAGGGTTTAAGATTAATTGGAACGCTGCTTTATCCCATTGTTTAAAGGCATTACTTCCGTTTCAATCCCTAATAGGGTTTAAGATTAATTGGAACAGCACCCGCAAACGATCGGGACTTCTCCCCCGTCGCGTTTCAATCCCTAATAGGGTTTAAGATTAATTGGAACTAGCTAATGAAGATGAGTTGGTTCTTAATCCTAAAGAGTTTCAATCCCTAATAGGGTTTAAGATTAATTGGAACTAGGATCAGCTTTCAGTAGTCTTGGTATGAATATCATGTTTCAATCCCTAATAGGGTTTAAGATTAATTGGAACACTCAATTAGCTAAAACAGCTTCTGGATATAGTCGAGTTTCAATCCCTAATAGGGTTTAAGATTAATTGGAACGCGGCGGTTGATCCCGAACCAGAGCCGGAGCCAGGTTTCAATCCCTAATAGGGTTTAAGATTAATTGGAACCTCAGGTAGTCCCAATCAGATTAAAGAAGCGATCGGTTTCAATCCCTAATAGGGTTTAAGATTAATTGGAACGCATTAACAAAAAAAATCGCCTGCGTGGGAACCAGTTTCAATCCCTAATAGGGTTTAAGATTAATTGGAACCCAGTTTTCATCAATCTGAGGGGGCAAAAAAGAGGTTTCAATCCCTAATAGGGTTTAAGATTAATTGGAACGCTAAAGCGTCCCCAAGTTCGTTCGCATCATCATCACAGTTTCAATCCCTAATAGGGTTTAAGATTAATTGGAACAATTGGAACGCTTCGCTTGATTCTGGAAAATGCTGGTCGCGTTAAGTTTCAATCCCTAATAGGGTTTAAGATTAATTGGAACTATAATATTACATCTACTTATTTAGGGATTAAAATGGTTTCAATCCCTAATAGGGTTTAAGATTAATTGGAACTGGAGTCAATAAAACCTTTGGGAAGAAATTAAAAAGTTTCAATCCCTAATAGGGTTTAAGATTAATTGGAACGTCTCAAGAGTTACTTTGTGTTCTTCGATCCAGTTGTTTCAATCCCTAATAGGGTTTAAGATTAATTGGAACTGGTTAGTTAGTGTATATTAATAGTATAGTCTCCGTTTCAATCCCTAATAGGGTTTAAGATTAATTGGAACTCTACTGTTAATTGGGATTTATCTAAAAAGGAATTGTTTCAATCCCTAATAGGGTTTAAGATTAATTGGAACTTCTGATAGATGTTGGTCAAGTGTGACACTTCTTTGTTTCAATCCCTAATAGGGTTTAAGATTAATTGGAACGCTAACTTAGTCAAGCTAACTGAGATTAAAGTAGGTTTCAATCCCTAATAGGGTTTAAGATTAATTGGAACTATATTTAGGAGTGTATTTTCAATCTGGTAGTATGTTTCAATCCCTAATAGGGTTTAAGATTAATTGGAACGGTATAGCCTTGACAAGAGTAGCCCTAGTCTGTGATAGTTTCAATCCCTAATAGGGTTTAAGATTAATTGGAACTATCTAG
>NZ_JAPZQM010000500.1:0-1837 GCF_027530565.1 Microcystis sp. LE19-10.1B
CCCTTTTAAAATAAGGCTTTTGACCTGTTAAAATCCGATGTTCATGCTGCGAAAATCCGATTGGGACTCTCAAAAACCTTGCATTATCCCTCTCGTAGTACATAAATTGGTACAAAAAAAAGAGGGCAACAAAGCCTGAAATGACCAGCTACTGACTCCTGACTCCTGACTCCTGACTCCTAACCCCACCAACAAACTTTTTCAGCAAACCCTAATTAGTTGATGGGCGGCGCTACTTAGTGGGGATTCGTTGAGTGTGTACCAAAGCAGAGTATGGGTATCGATTAGACATTTCAATGCAGATACTCCGCAAAGTCTTGTAAGTGTTCTTCATCATCGGCCACGATGGTAATCATTCCTTTACATAGGCCAGGCCCCGGACGTTGGGGAGATGTGGGGGTTTGCCCGATTAATTTGGCTAGTGGGAGATTATTATCGGTAATCAACAATTCTTCCCCGGGTTTGAGATTGTATATCAGTTCGGGCAGTTTGGCTTGAGCTTCTTGGAGAGAGACAATCATAATTTTACGGCAAGCGCGAAGATGAAAGGACTTTCTAGGCCGATAATTTCTCGATTCTAACCGATCGAAGCCCGGAAGGTGTAGGCGAACCGAAAACCTTCTCCATTAAGGACCGGTGTTAAACTGATTAATCATGCTGGTGTCTAGAATTGACCTATGCCGAACTTAACCTTAAGCAACGAACAAGTTATCGACTTATTCAAACAACTCCCCGAAGCACAGCAACGGGAAGTTTATAAAATTCTCATCCTCAGTCAGTCGGATCGATGGGAATCCTTGTCTAATTACGCCATTGACAAAGCTCGAATCGTAGCCAAAGAACGCGGCTATGATTGGAATACCATGACGGAAGAAGAAAAAGAAGAGTTTATCGATGAAATCGTTCACGAACCATCATAATATCGACCGAATTACAAAGGAGCATATTTTACCATAAATATTACCTTATCTCCCGAATTAGAACAATTAATTAACTCTCAATTAGCGACAGGGAAATATAATAGCGTTGAAGATTTATTGAAAGACGCTTTGTTAAATTTGGCGGACAAACAAAACCGTCAGGCTTTAAGCAAAAAAGTTAAAGAACTCTTCGATAAAACTCAATCCTTACCAGGCGTTCAGGATATTACCGAAGAAGAGATCGCCGAAGAAATTGAAGCGTACCGAAGAGAGGACTTAAAAGAAAAATGGGCTAAAGGGTTTCAAGAAGTTGAAGAAATGGAATTGACCGCCTCTGAAATTAGTGAAAAGGACTAGGAAAATCTTTTGATGGATAAATATAAACAACAGGGATTGATCCTATGATCCTGTGCGATACTGCCCCTTTATTCTGTTCGGTAGATAAATCTCAGCCACGACATCAAGCAGTTAAAATTTTTATCGAGAATGAGTCCTCTTATCTAATAACAACTTGGGCTTGTTTTACTGAATCCATGTATCTCTGCTTGCAACGTGGGGGATGGTCGATGCAAGCTCAACTCGGTAAATTGCTATTGAAGAAAATGGTACGGTTAGCCTCGATCGAAGAAAAAGATTATCCTCGATTACTGTCACTGATGGAAAAATATAAAGATCGCCCAATGGATTTAGCTGATGCGACTTTAGTCGTAACGGCTGAGAATTTAAAAATCAAACGAATTTTAACCTTCGATTCCGATTTTTTCTCGGTCAGCATCATTTAATCTCTTCGGGTCTAATTCCCCGCCGCTCGCGGCGTACAATAGAAAAATGAGTGAATACATCCATAAGAGCCATAATGTAAGTGTTTTGCTATATCATTTAGTGTTCCCAGCCAAATATCGTAAAGCCGTTTTCGA
>NZ_JAPZQM010000005.1:0-9122 GCF_027530565.1 Microcystis sp. LE19-10.1B
GCCGCAGGGCTTGCGGTGTCAGTCTGTAGAGCGACCATAAGACCAGAACAGAGTAAATCTGTTAAGGCAGGTGCGAAAAATCCTTCGGGAAAGAAGCAGAAACTCAAATCGTGAGGTTTGGGAATCGCCGTCCGTTTTACGGCGGCGAGGATGTCAACTGTCTTTACTGAAATTATGCGCCGCCGCCGTTAAACAAGGTGATGCACAAGTACAGCAATTTGTCAAGTTAATTGAGGTGCGCGATCAGCTAACCGCTCAATTAGCCCATCGTCCCTCCCTAGAACGCTGGGCAAAAACCGCCCAAATCAGGGTGTCTGAGTTAAAAAATGCTTTAAAAGCAGGGAAACAGCGTTGGGCGCACCTAGCGGGCTTAGAAGTGGGGGAATTAGAAGAAATTATTGCCCTTGGTACCCGTGCCAAAGAACAGATGATCAAGGCCAATTTACGTCTGGTGGTGTCGGTGGCCAAAAAATATCAGAATCGCGGTTTAGAATTATTGGATTTGATTCAAGAGGGAACCCTGGGTTTAGAACGCGCCGTCAAGAAATTTGATCCCACCAAAGGCTATCGTTTTAGTACCTATGCCTACTGGTGGATCCGTCAAGGAATGACAAGAGCGGTCGCAACGCGCTCGCTACGCGAGATCGCAACTAAAAGCCAGATTATTCGCTTACCGGTTCATATTACCGAAAAACTCAACAGAATTAAGAAGGCACAACGGAAAATCTCGCAAATGCGCGGTCGCACTGCGACCGTAGAGGAAATTGCCCAAGAGTTAGCTCTGACTCCTGAAGCTGTGCGGGAATTGTTGATGACAGTGCCGCGTTCGGTTTCCTTAGAAATAAAAGTGGGTAAGGAAAAAGATACGGAATTATTAGACCTTTTGGAAATCGAAGCAGTGTCTTCAGAAAATCATTTTGTCTATGAATCTTTGCAAAGAGATATCAGAGAACTATTGGCAGATTTAACCACTCGCGAACGACAAGTGATTGAATTGCGCTATGGTTTTCTCGATGGTAAATCCCATTCTTTGGCTGATATCGGTCGCACTTTGGAATTATCCCGGGAAAGGGTACGACAAATTGAGTTGAAAGCTTTGCAAAAACTGCGTCAATCCCAGCTACATAATCACATTCGCGATTATTTTGAAGCGTTGAGTTAGTTAGGGTATGTGGAAAAAGTTTTTCCTGGGGGCAGGGTGTGGGGAGTATTTTCAGTGAACAGTAATACTAAATCCTGTTATTAAAAACTGATTATTTATTCCTCCTTTTGCCTATTGCCTCTTGCCTATCCTGATATGTAGCCTATACTCAACGGATTTAGTATAATCAGTGATCTGAAAATACTCCCTATTTTTTAAGGAATTTCTGAAATGGAATTCAGTCTGTCTATATTTGACTATACTTTTACTAACTATTAATATGTCCAATTTTGTTTCGTCTGTAGGGTGTAGGTTCCGTCGCGCACATTGACCCGATGGGGGATCAGCTTCAGGTCTCGGAAGATATGAGCTTGGTGTTGTAGGGCCGTCAGAGAGCGATCATCGATCGGGATAATGGCACGTTCAGAGGCCCGTTGTTCGAGATTAGTCACGATCGCCGGATCGATCTCGTGGTGAGCTGCCAAGCGTCTCGTCGCCTCTAACTCCTGTTGTTTCGCCCAGGCACCCGCCTCGTTCACCTCTTCTAAAATCACCTTCAGTACATCGGGATAATCCCGCACCAATTCGGGAACCGCATAATAATAGGTCGGCACTTCTAGAGAGGCGTTTTCCCCGAAGATGCTCTCCAAATCGGCCAACGATCTTCCCGGATAGGTGCGCGTCTCGGTGGGGGAATAGGGAACCCAGACCACCCAAGCGTCGATCTCACCGCGACGAAAAAGCACCAGTGCTTCCGGTTGAGTCGCATACACCGGTTCGATATCGCTTAATTCTAGATTCACTCTCATCAGGGCGCGGATGAGGACATAATGGGCGCTCGAACCTCGATCGAAGGCGATTCTTTTTCCTTTTAAATCCGCCAACGTCTCTATTGGCGAATCCTCAGGCACGAGAATCGCCTGACCTTTCGGGGCGGTATATTTTTCCTTGGCTACCCGGACGAAGACGTGTTCGGCTGCTTGCGAGAAAATACTCGCCGTACCGCCACCACCGCAGAAGTCGATCGTTCCGTTGCTCAAGGCCTCGATCAGAGAGGAAGCCGCCAGAAAACTCGTCCACGTTACCGTCACCCCAAAGGGTTTTAAGCGTCTTTCCAGAAAGGCCTGGGCGCGGAGAACTTCCAGATTGGTCATACCCTCGGGATAGCCGATCTTGAGGGTTCCTAACCGCCGCGCTTGTTTGGCGAGAGGAGTGATATCGGAGGGGGTCGAGCGCTTGAACCAGCGATCGATCGCGATACAGAAGAGAATTCCAGCGATAAATAATCCCACGGTTTCCAATAGCCGGGGAGTCGTATTTCGGGGGAATTTAAAGCTATCGACGAGGTTCAGAATCAGGTTATCGGATCGAGAATTTTGACCGACGGCGATCGTGTCGGAAAATCCAGCCAGGAGAAAGCTCCCGACGAGGCTGGTCACAAAAAGCACTGCGGGAAGAACTCCCCGGCAATTTCGCCACGGTTTCCAGAGACACTTGATCGAACGGTGGAGCATGGGATTTCTCGCAGAAAACAAGATTTATGATCGGGAAAGGAGACAAGAGGGAAGGGTTTCCCAACTTGATCGGGAGAGGTTCCATTAGTTTTATCTACATACTATAAAAATCCACGACTCCTCGATTGTGTAACAAAGTACATTTATAAATGTATTGAAAATGATATAGTTTTAAAATGAAATTGCGCCCGCATTTGAGAGATCGAGGTGGTATGGATGGATTGGTTGATCGAAATCGTCAAAATCGCGGTGGCCACCGGCATAGCCACCACCTTCGACGACAATATTTATCTAACCGGCTTCTTTAGCGAGGTAAATCGTACCTTTCGCCCGGTTCACGTTGTCGTCGGCGAGCTAGTCGGGTTTACGGCCTTAGTATCGGTGAGCTTGCTGGGTTTTCTACTCGGCTTAATCATCCCGCCGATTTATATCGGTCTTCTCGGAATCTTGCCAATCCTCATCGGTGTGAGAAATTTACTGACGTTAAATCGCGATAACGAGAGGGAAACCGCAGATCGCAAGGTGAATTTGCGAAGAAACGCCCGATTTCACGGATTCGCCTCCCGCAGACTATCCCTCGGTCAAGTCTTCAGCGATCGCCAAACCTATAAAGTTTCCGCGGTCACGATATCCAATGGCGGCAATAATCTCGGTATCTACATTCCCCTATTCGCCAATAGTACCGTGGCGCAGTTAGCCGTAATCATCCCGATCTGCTATCTAATCGTTTGTACTTGGTTATTTCTCTCCTATAATCTAACCCGCCAACCGGGGATCGCGGTTGTCCTCAGCCGTTATGCGAGTAAGCTTTTCCCCTTTGTGCTGATGTGGTTGGGCCTACGGATTATTCTCGATAACGGCTCCTATCGTCTGTTGATTCCCATCGGCTAAATTAGACCCCCCGTAAAAATCGCCAATCTCCGGCTCCCACGGGAGTCAAAATTCAGGAAGAGAGAAGAAAAAATTAGTTGGTTTAGAGCAACCTTATCGAGAAAATCCCGATGAATGTATCACTGTTGCCAATTCGATCGCTGTTTCGTCCCTTTCGTTCCTTATCGGGGAGGAGCTTCCTTTCCTTCCTGTTAGTGGGACTGTTGGCAAGTCTCGCCCTCGCCTCCTGCGGGGGAATCGGCTCAAAACCGGAGGTGAAACTGAATCTCGTTTCCTTCTCGGTCACGAAAGCCGCCCACGACCAGATTATCCCGAAATTCGTCGAGAAATGGCGGAAAGAGCATAACCAAAAAGTCATTTTCCAGCGGAGTTACGGCGGTTCCCTGGCCCAGGCCGATGACGTGATCGCCGGGAAACAAGAGGCGGACGTGGTACATCTGGCCCTTCCCCTCGACGTGATGCGGATATCTCAAGCCGGCCTGATTAATCGCGGTTGGGAAGATCGGGTGCCGCGGCGGGGGGTGGTGAGTCACTCGGTGGCGGCGATCGTGACGCGGGCGGGAAATCCGAAAAAGATTCAATCTTGGGCGGATCTGGCTAGAGAGGACGTTACGGTTCTATCCGCCGATCCGAAAACTTCCGGGATCGCTATTTGGCAGTTATTAGCCCTCTGGGGTTCGGTGACGCAAACGGGGGGCGAACCGCAACAGGCATGGGATTTTGTCCGCCGGATCTATCAAAAGATTCCCACCCTAGCCAGGGACGCGCGGGAAGCCAGCAATGCCTTTTTCCAAGAAGGAAAGGGGGATGTTTTAGTCACCTACGAAAACGAGGTAATTCTAGCGGCAAGAAATCAACCAGATACCAATTACTTAGTCCCCCTGGTCAATATCTCGATCGATAATCCCGTGGCGGTGGTGGATAGAAATGTCGATAAACACGGCACGCGAGAGGTGGCCGAGGCCTTTGTGAATTTCCTCTATTCCGAGCCGGCACAACAGGAATTGGCCAAATTGGGCTATCGCTCGGTCAATCCCTTCGTGGCCAAGGATGAAGGACTACAATTTCCGCCGATCAAGACCCTTTTCAACGCCCAAGATCTCGGGGGTTGGACGTTGATCGAAAAGGAATTTCTGGCCAATAACGGCATCTTCGAGCAGATTAAAAACCAGTCGGCTTCCTAACATTTTTCCCGCTTTAATCTATGAAATTCTCTCATTATTTTTTCCTAATCTCCCTTCTGATGGCCAGTAATTTGATCGCCGGTTGCGGTCGCCCGGCCGACTCGGCCGAGAAACAACCACCAGTCTCGATCGACGGTGGTGCGGTGGGTTTCGCCCTCTCCCTCGCCGTTGCCGAAGAATATCAAAGAGTCCATCCCGAAGCGCGGGTAAGCGTCGCCACCAGTGGAACCGGGGGCGGTTTTAGTAAGTTCTGCGCCGGAAATCTCGACATTGCCGGGGCATCGCGGGTGATCCGGAAAGAAGAGATCGAGAAATGTCGGGAAAACGGCGTGGAATTTCTGGAATTACCGATGGCGATCGACGGATTGGCGGTGATCGTCAATAAAAAAAATCAATTCGCCAAGTGTTTAACGATTAAAGAACTCGATCGAATGTGGAACACGAAAGCGGAGGGTAGGATTACCAGTTGGAAACAGATTAATCCCAAATTTCCCGACGAGAGATTATTACTTTTCGCCCCGCCTTCCGATACGGGAACCTTCGATTATTTCACCCAAGCGATTACGGGAAAACGGAGAAATAGCCGTACCGATTTCACCCCGAACCGCAATCAAAACGCGCTCGTGCAGGGGGTGATCGGCAATCCATCCGCGCTTGCCTATTTAGGCATCTCTTTCTATATGCAGAACCAAGATCGATTGAACTTGGTGGCGATCGAAAATAATGAAGGAAAATGCGTCAAACCGGTCCCCATCGATAACGTTCTCCGCAATGTCTATAATCCCCTTTCCCGTCCCCTGTTTATCTACGTCAACAAGAATAATTTAAAAACGAATCCATCCCTGGAAAAATTCGTGCGGTTCTATTTAGAAAATTCCTGGAAATGGGTCGATGGCGTGGGTTACGTCGCTTTACCAGATGAGGCCTACGTCAAAACCCTGCGGAAATTCGAGCGCAGGGAAACGGGATCGAAATTCGGCAAAGCTAAACCGGGAGAACCGATCACGAACTTTATCTAAAAAAGGAATTTTGTCAAACCATGACCTTAACCCCGAGTTCTTTCGATAATTCTTTTTTGCCGGCAGATAATTCGCTCCTCAAGCGCCCCGGCGACGATATTCAAGAGAAGATAATCGCGCTGATTCTCTTCGCTTGCGCTTTCGTTTCCGTGGCGACGACAATCGGCATCGTGGCGATTATTTTTAGTGAAACCTGGGGATTTTTTCAAGAGGTATCTTTCGCCCAATTCTTTCTCGATACCCGTTGGACTCCACTGTTCGCCACCCCTCATTTCGGCATCTGGCCGCTGATTAACGGGACATTTTTAACCACGGCCATCGCTATGTCCGTCGCGGTTCCTTTAGGCCTATCTTCCGCGATCTACCTCGCCGAATACGCAAAACCGAACCTAGCGGCGATTTTACGCCCCGCGGTGGAACTTCTCGCCGGGATTCCTACGGTGGTGTACGGGTACTTCGCCCTACTCGTTGTCACGCCCACTTTGCGGAATCTTTTCCCCGTCGAGATTTTTAACGCCCTCAGCGCCGGGTTAATGATGGGGATCATGATCACTCCCACGGTGGGATCGATTAGTTTAGACGCGATCCGAGCGGTTCCCCGTTCCCTGCGCGAGGGTTCCTACGCGCTAGGAATTACCAAGCTGGAAACGATTTTTAAAGTGGTTCTCCCCGCCGCCCTCTCCGGGATCATGGCCTCGATTATTCTGGGAATGTCGCGGGCGGTGGGGGAAACGATGACGGTGTTGATCGCCGCCGGCTCGCAACCCCGGCTTACCCTCAATCCCTTCGAGTCGATCGCCACGATGACCGCTTTTATGGCCGAGATTTCCGGGGGAGATGCGCCCCGGGGCAGTCTCAGTTTTAAAACCCTCTACGCGGTCGGCGCGGTGCTTTTTCTGATCACGCTGGTGCTGAATCTAGCCAGTTACTGGATATCCCACCGTTTTAAAGAAAAATACGATTGATTTCCCATGGTTAAATCCTCTGTCAAATCCGATACCGTTGAATTTATCGACCATCTCGAACGCCGCGAGGCGATCGGCAAATTCTGCGAGTATCTTTTCCTCTTCGGTTTACTGATCGGTTTGTTCGTTCTGGCGCTGTTGGTGTTGAATATCGCCCACGATGGACTCGGACGACTCTTAACCCCCGGATTCCTCACGGAAACGCCTTCCCGTTTCCCGGAAAGGGGCGGTATCCGTCCGGCGATCATCGGTAGTTTCTATCTGGGAATTATCGTGCTTCTCGTGGCGGTCCCGATCGGGGTCGGGTCGGCTTTGTATCTAGAGGAATACGCCCCGAAAACTTGGTGGACGGCACTGATCGAGGTGAATATCGGCAATCTGGCCGGGGTTCCCTCGATCGTCTACGGCTTATTAGGATTAGCGGTTTTTAACTATCTGCTCAATTTTGGCCCGACGCTGATTTCCGGCGCGTTAACCCTTGCGCTTCTCTCGCTGCCGGTGATTATCGTCACGGCGCGGGAGGCGATCCGGGCGGTTCCCGATTCCCTACGCCAAGCCTCCTACGGTCTAGGCAGTACCAAATGGCAGACGATCCAACACCATGTTTTACCCTACGCGGTGCCGGGGATTCTCACGGGGGTGATTATCTCCGTGTCGCGGGCGATCGGGGACGCGGCTTCCTTAATGGTCGTCGGCGCGGTTAGTTTCCTCACTTTCGATCCTGGTTTATTCCAACGCTTTATGGCACTACCGATTCAAATTTTCAGCTATATCACCCGTCCCGAACCCGGTTTTGCCAATGCGGCGGCGGCCGCGATTATCGTTCTGATCCTGTTAATTCTCGCCCTCAACGCCATCGCCATCTATCTACGTCAACGTTATTCGACACTGAATTAGGGAAGGCAGCGGGCAAGGGGGTAGATACATAACCTTCCCTACTCCTGCACTCCCCACTTCTCCAGTACGGGAGGGTTTGCAAACCCTCCCCTCTAAAAAAACCATCGATCTTTAATAAACGATCAGGAGAATTTTTGCCATGACTACCCACCTTAACCCAGATCACAGTGTTTTCGACGCGGAAGGAGTGAAAGTTTTTTATAATGGATTTCTCGCTCTTCTGGACGTTCATATTAAAATTCCTGCACGAAAAATCGTCGCCTTTATCGGGCCGTCCGGTTGCGGGAAAAGTACCCTCTTGCGCTGCTTTAACCGAATGAATGATCTGATCCCCGGCGCCAAGGTGGAGGGAAAATTACTCTACCGAAATCAGAATATTTACGATTCGCAGGTCAATGCAGTCAAGTTAAGGCGACAGGTGGGGATGGTTTTCCAACGTCCCAACCCTTTTCCCAAGAGCATTTACGAGAATATCGCCTACGCGCCCCGAACCAACGGTTATCAGGGAAATCTTGAGGAATTGGTCGAGTATTCCCTGCGGCAGGCGGCGATCTGGGAGGAAGTAAAGGACAAACTGAAAGAAAAAGGAACGGCACTATCGGGGGGACAACAACAGCGTCTCTGTATCGCCCGTGCGATTGCGATGAAGCCGGATGTTTTATTGATGGATGAACCCTGTTCGGCCCTCGATCCCATCTCTACCCGTCAGGTGGAGGAATTGTGCCTACAACTGAAGGAAAGTTACACGATCATTACCGTCACCCACAATATGCAGCAGGCATCGCGGATCGCCGACTGGACGGCGTTTTTTAACACCGAAACCGATCGGTCCGGGAAACGCCGGGGGAAATTAGTCGAATTCAGCCCCACGGAAGTTATGTTCGGTAATCCGCAAACCGACGAGGCCCGGGAGTATATTACTGGGCGATTCGGCTAATTGAAACGGAAAAAAGGCTGATAGTCTCTTTTTCAAAACCGTGCGCGGTTTGATCCCGAAACATTCCTTGGTATGAATATAAAAAACTGGATTTTCGCCATTTTGTTGGTTTTTGTCCCGATCTCGATCGCCTGGAATTTCCTGCGTTGGGACGTGACGATCGTTTTCCTGAGTGCCTGTCTGGCGATTGTTCCCCTGGCCGCTTACATGGGAAAAGCGACCGAGGAAATCGCCGTCGTGGTCGGTCCCAATCTCGGCGGTTTATTGAACGCCACCTTCGGCAACGCCACCGAATTAATTCTCGCCTACGCCGCCCTGGAAGAGGGTTTGATCGAGGTGGTGAAAGCGACGATTACCGGTTCGATTATCGGGAATCTGCTGCTGGTAACGGGCTTATCGATGTTTTTCGGCGGCTTACGCTATCTCAAGGTCGCGAGAGGACTCCCGTTAAACCGCGTAGCGGTTAACGGGAGATGAATCGCCACCAGAATAAAACTAACGCGGTAGGGTTTCCACTTTTGGGGAGTTTTGGTTCTCGACGTATTTTTTTAGTTGTTCGATGGTAACGCCGCCA
>NZ_JAPZQM010000440.1:0-15708 GCF_027530565.1 Microcystis sp. LE19-10.1B
TGAAATATTATGGAGATTTTTAAAATATGAATGGATTGAATTTAGCGCCTATAAAGACCGAAAGAGCCTCCTCGCTTACGTTAAAAAAGTGCTGGACAATTTTGGAGGCGAGTATGTAATTAATTTTGCCTAGGTACTTAGAAAACTGAAAAATAAGGGTAATGCTGTCAATGTAACTTAAATGCGTAAAAGCTTACGCCCAACTGTTGACAAGCGGCGATCGCATCTTCTCAAGCTTTTTCCGGGGCAATCCGTCCCACCCAGGCTAGACAGGGGGAAGGAGCGGCCCGAAACTGATACAAAGATACGTCTAAACCATTAGCCAAACAGCGATAGGGGGGAGATATTGAGAAAGTTTCTGCTTGGGCGACGGTGTGAAAAGCGAGTAAATGGGGAAAACTGCGGTAGGTTTTTTGAATAATATGATCCATCGCCAAAGAAACGGAAGCCATGCTGACTAAATGGGCGACGGGAGTGGCAAAAAAAGGAGTGAGATAAAAAGGCAGCCAATCCTAGGCAAAATTAACAATTAAATCGTACTGATGTTGTACTTGTTGAGCGTAGTGCCACATATTGGCCAAAACGGCATTTTCGGGCATGAAAATCGGGGCTTGCCGGCCTTGACTTTGGGCGGAAATCTGGGCATTTCCTGCTATAGTGATTAAGGGAATATCATGCAATTGCGAGGCTTCTGGAGCCACTACCCGCACCGCATACCCTTGCTTATTCAGAGTGCGAGCGAGATTATAAAGAGTTAATTCTAGGCCACCGCCGTCCCCCGATCCCAAAAATCCCACGGGGGTGGAGAGAAATAACAGTTTTCCACTCAATTTTGCACCTCAGTGGATGTGGTTTCAGTGAAGGAAGTATCCTGTACGTCATCATCTTCCGGTTCACCAGTGGTTTCCAGGGGAGCAATATCTAAGCGGGGCGGTAATTGCAGATTTAACTGTCTGATTGCCCAGCGTGCTGTTTCTTGCACTTCCTCATCGGAATCATCGAGGGCATGACAAATTAATTGACTGATCTGAGACATGATATCGTAGAGTCTGGTTAAATCCCGGATAGCATTTTTCCGCACTTGGGGATTTTTATCCTGGAGAGAGATAGCCAAAGCTTGGTTCATCGGTCGCAGGGAGCGGGTACAGATTTGAGCGAGAGCTTCTAGGGTTAAACTGCGTTCGTAGGAATCCCCATCCACCATACTATCGACTAAAGGCTGCATTGCCCTAGAATCGGACATCTGTGCCAGCTTCCAAACCGCCCGTCTACGGGTACGGGGATCGTTATCACGAAGACTTTCAATTAAACGCAGGATTAAATCTACGTTCGGGATGCGGGAGGTAGCTTGTACGGGCAAAGAAGGCTCGAAATCCTCGTCACCACTGCCATTAATGTCACTGCCCGTTTTGGGGTCCGCGTCGAAGGAATTGCCATTGCCCCTAGAAAAGTTGTTGAGTGGGTTTTTAGGATTGACGTAAGTTGTCTTTTTGCGCCGTTTTGAGGCTTTGCCCTTGGGACGATATTGGAAGAAAAGCGATAGTAAAACTCCCAATAAAGCGATGGATAACAAGGCCGAGCCAGCAATTAACGGTATTGGTGAAGTCTCGTTTTTGGCGGCTGCGTTGGCGGCCGTGGCGGTTTGACCTAGATACTTCTGGATATTAGCGATCGCATTTTGAGCAAATGTATCGTTCGGACGTTGTGCCAGAGCTTGTTGAAATTTTCCTAGGGCGAGTTGGTAATTTCTTTGGGCTGTAGCTTCGTAACCAGCTTTCATCAACTGATCGTAAGTGGCGACAGTCTGGGGTTGCTCTAACCTAGGGGGAGTTTGAGCGTTAGCCTTGGGTAAAGCCTGAAAATGATGACCCCAACTGCTCACACCGATAGCTAACAAAAATAGGAAATTGGGTTTGATCATAGAATTAATGCAACTGTTTAGGGGGGGGAGGGTAAAAGTATGATAGCCTAAAAGCCGTAAATGAAAAGCACTTAACTCCAGAGATAGGTCATGGACTACGGTGGTGATTGGGAAAGGCCTCCGGTGAGCGTGGGGCGAATAGTAAGGCTCCTAGTAGCGAGGATAGAGTCCACTGTTTAGAGCTTAGGGATTATCTGTGAAAAACTGGCTTAATTAAGCTTGCACAGGCGTTTTACGCCACGTTCGACCTTGAATAGTCGTGTGGAATTGCCAATTAGCTACGGTTTCTGGATAATCGCCCCGATAGTGACCGCCTCGGCTTTCTGCTCGCAATAAGGCACTTTCCAGAATTAAGTCAGCGATATCTAGAAGATTTAATGTCTCGATCGCTATTCTTATTTCTAACTGCACCGAGGGACACAAAAATAATTGTCCTTTGTCGGGGAGAAGATTCTGGAGAAATTGGCCCATCTTTAAGGATTCTAACTGTTGTTTCCACTGTTGCACCCGTAGGATAGCAGTTTCTAACTCATTTTGAAATCGGCAAATTCCCGCATTTTCCCACATTAAAATCGGTAATTCTCTGCGTACTTTTTGCCAGTATTCCTGTTCTTCTTGCCAATTTTCTGCGATTTCTAAGGGTTTTTCTGGTCTTTCCCCCACCAAGTTTTCTGGCTCTAGACCTATTTCAACTAAATTTGCCGCAAAGACAATACATTCCAAAAGAGAATTACTGGCTAAACGATTAGCACCGTGAACACCCGTACTGGCCGCCTCGCCGATCGCATACAAACCGGGTAGAGAAGTGCGGGCGTTTAAATCGGTAGCCACTCCTCCCATCCAATAGTGAGCGGCGGGGGCAACGGGAATCACATCTTCAAACACATTAATGCCCCATTTTTGACAGATGCGGATAATATTGGGGAAACGATAACGCAGACGATCCGGTTCGATCGGTCTTAAATCTAGATATACTTTGGCATGGGCGGGATCGTCGGAGGTTTTCTGCAAATGGCTAAAAATCGCCCGACTCACCACATCCCGGGGGGCCAATTCTCCGGCCGGATGGTAATCGAAGGCAAAACGCCGCCCCCGGTCATCAATTAAATGCGCTCCTTCGCCGCGCACCGCTTCACTAATTAAAAACCGCGGCGCCCCCGGCACAGTCAAAGCGGTGGGGTGAAACTGAAAAAATTCCGGGTCGCGAATCACTGCCCCGGCACGCCAAGCCAGGGCGACTCCATCCCCCGTGCTAACGGCGGGATTAGTGGTTTGGGCATAGACTTGACCGCCGCCTCCCGTAGCCAGAATGACTGCTGGCGCTCGCAGCCAACAGAGATGATCTTGATGGAGTAAACAAATACCTTGACAGCGTTGCCCTTCCGGGTCAAGCCAGAGTTTCAGGGCGATCGCTTGGGGAATAATGGTAATATTGGGGCGTTCGACCACTTTTTCCATCAGGGTACTGACGATCGCTCTCCCCGTGCGATCAGCCGCGTGCAGCACCCGGGCCTGGGAATGGGCAGCCTCAAGAGTGCGGGCTAAGTCGTCTCCGGAGCGATCAAAACTAACCCCCAACCGCAGCAAATCAGCGATCGCTTGAGGGGCCTTCTCGACTAAAAACTGTACGGCATAGCGATCGCATAAGCCCGCTCCGGCTTTTAGGGTATCTTCTAAATGGAAAACGGGGGAATCTGCCGGGGAGGTGGCTGCCGCAATTCCTCCCTGCGCCCAATCACTAGCCCCAGTTTTTAAATCTTCTTTGGTAATTAAACCCACCTTTAAGTTAGGGGGTAAACACAGTGCGGCATACAATCCCGCCGCTCCCGATCCCACCACTAAAACATCTTGATAACTCGGCAGTTGCGAGGAAACGACCATGTAGGAGTTAATTGATAAATTCTATTTATTCTAGCATTTCATTTCTCTATAGTTCTGGCAAAAATCGCCAGTTTTTAGCTTGGGGCAGTATGCCAGATTCTTTCTTTTGCCTCTTGCCTTTTGCCTCTTGCCTTCAGACGCTAATCACTGAAAAAGGTGAGCGATCGCTCACCTTGGAATTTTTTTAAAACCGCCATTAACTGGATTTAGTAAACTCCGGGGTTAAAACGGTCATCACCCTCGATAAATTCTTTAGAAGGCTCAGTAACGGTAAATTTCTCCAGATTAGCCTGTAAACGCTCTTTTTGAGTGGCCGAGAGTCCGGGGATATTGAGGACATCTTCCACTTCTTGGTAGGGGGCGTTTTTGATGATTTTACCAGCTAAATTGGGGTAGAACCCTCTCAAGTCCCGGAAATCGCGAATATCACTGTTATTAAGGTCGATTTTCGCCCCAAATTCTGTGGTTAGTTTGGCATCAGCCGCATTTAAGACCGCCACAGGAAGAGAGGGAAGGGCGATCGAGGTGAGATTGAGAGCTTGAGCGGGAACTTTGCCCCAAAAACTCCCGATAATCAAGGCAATTACCGCCAGCAGACGAACAAGATTCTTCATTGCAGTTGTGGTCTCCTAAAACCAAGGCAAATTAACGATCAGGACAAGAAATGAAGCCGTCAGCCTTCCGACTAGGCATAGGGTGGGTAGTTGGGATTTGCCACCGCAGCCTAGCTATTAGCTGAACGCTGATACCTAGTTAAAAAAGTTATATCATGCCATTAGACCAGATCATAACCTAGTTTGCCCCCCTAGGGGAAGGGTTTTGCGGTTTTGGGGTTTGATCACAAAGAACAAGTTGGTTAGGAGAATCTAAATCGCTAAAACCCTTTTCTGGCAAAGACTTTCCTGCTGCCATCTGGCGGCTGCTACAGTTGAATTTCCCTATTTCCCTATCTCCCCACTTCCCCCATTTCCTCAATCCCCTATCCCCTAACCCAATTATTATAAATCCCTAAAATTATCAATGACGAACAGCACTCCTATGGCATCATAAACTGTTGCTTGTCTTGAAATACATAATAAGGAAGACACAATTATGGCTCTCCAATTGGGTGATATCGTTCCAGATTTTACACAAGATTCTAGTGAAGGTCCGATTTCTTTTCACCAGTGGGTAGGAGATAGCTGGGTGGTGCTGTTCTCGCACCCGGCTGATTATACCCCCGTTTGTACCACGGAATTAGGTACGGTGGCTAGTCTTAAGTCAGAATTTGAGCGACGCAATGTGAAAGTGATCGCTTTGAGTGTGGATAGTGCCGAATCCCATCGGGGTTGGATTAATGACATCAACGAAACTCAAAACACTACCGTTAACTATCCGATTATCGCCGATGGCGATCGCAAAGTGTCGGATCTCTACGGCATGATTCACCCTAATTCCCTCAATAATCTGACGGTACGTTCGGTGTTTATCATCGATCCCAACAAAAAATTACGTTTAACCATTACCTATCCTGCCAGCACGGGACGCAATTTTAACGAGATACTGCGGGTGATTGACTCCCTGCAGCTCACCGATAACTATCAAGTGGCTACCCCCGCTAACTGGACCGACGGCGGCGATTGTGTGGTGGTTCCCTCTATTCCCACTGAAGAAGCTCGTAGCAAATTCCCCAAAGGAGTTGAAGAAATCAAACCCTATCTACGCATGACTCCCCAACCTAATAAGTAATTAGTGACCGGTAATCGGTGAACCATATCCTGGAAAACTGGCAATCCGAAAACCATAAAGTCGTCAGGGAGGGTTAGCCATCCGTTTTAACGGATAGCCAACCCCTGGCAACAGGGGATTTATCTCCCTATATCATTTATTGGTTTGATTGTCAATATATTTTTTCATAGTTTCCCTAGATGTGTTACCGGCAGTAGTGCCGAAAAGCAATTTCTTGGCTGGGTTAAAGACAATTCATCGACATCTATCTTAACCATAAGTTAAATTAATATTTAACAAAAATCGGCTTAAGGCTAAAAAAACAATTAACATTATAGCTCCAAATGCTTAGTATTGGTTAGTTTAGCTAGATTGTAGATCGATGAAATTATCTAGAGATCGAGCAAGGAGCGTCAAGAATTCCTGGTTAGATCTATAAGTAAATTTTATTTTAAGTTTATTTAAGACTGTCATTACTAATGCAAGGCTGAGTCAGGCAGATTTTCCCGTAGTATCAAAAATGAAACTCGCTCCAATCGTTCAATCTGACTACGAGCGAGAGGCAATTGTAGAGACTGCCGCTTTCACTAGCATTTAATTAAGAGGAACAACCGATGGCAACTTATAAAGTCACCCTGAAAAATGAATCTGAAGGACTTAATACTACAATTGAGGTTCCCGATGATGAGTACATTCTCGATGTAGCTGAAGAGCAAGGACTAGACTTACCTTATTCCTGCCGCGCAGGAGCTTGCTCCACCTGTGCAGGTAAAATTGAATCTGGTACTGTCGATCAATCCGATCAATCCTTCTTAGATGACGATCAAATTGAAGCGGGTTATGTCCTCACCTGCGTCGCCTATCCTACCTCTGACTGTGTGATCCTCACCCACAAGGAAGAAGACGCTTTGAAGTAATCTTCAAGATTATCAGAAAATTCCCGTTAAAGCCATGGCTTTAACGGGAGTTATTTTATGGCTCAAAAATTTTTTCCCTAAACACTTGTGTGTTTTAGCTAAGGGTGCTATGATTGTTAATCGTGGAATTAATGGGTCGGTGCCCGAGTGGTTAATGGGGGCGGACTGTAAATCCGTTGGCTACGCCTACGCTGGTTCGAATCCGGCCCGGCCCACCACGATCAATGCCCGTGTAGCTCAGTGGTAGAGCACACCCTTGGTAAGGGTGAGGTCATGAGTTCAATCCTCATCACGGGCTTTCTCTTCCCTGCTCATTCTCAATAAACCGTTGAAGGATGAGATTGAGTAGGGCTTGCTGAATAAATCTAAAAACCTTGTTGGATAATATTTTTAGGCTTTTTTGAAATCAAAAAGTACCGGCCATTGGAGGGATCGGGGGGTAAATTTAGGGACTTTTTCCCTGAAAATTAGGTAATTGACCCCCTGAAAATGGGTAAAACCCTACACCCTACACCCCACACCCTACACCCTACCCCCACCGAAAAACTTTTTGCCGCAAACCCTAAGTAAGTCTTCAGCACTATTGCGTTAACACAAGTTCTCCCCTAGGGCAATTAGTCCTCGATCGCTTAAAATAATCAAAATTAACTTATTTGTTGGCTCATGTCTCCCCTCGACAACATCGCTAAACTGTCTCACCTCACCCGCAGAGATGTTCAGAAAAATTGGTTTATCGCTACAGCAGCGGGAAAACCAATTCAACCCGTCACCCTCAATGAAAAACAATACATTATTTGGCCTGCCGGCAGACAAATCCAATATCTAACTCAAAAAATTATTGTCCCCGAACATTTAGCCGGTTATCCTTTAGAGGGAATGGAACTGAGATTAATCTTAACTTGGTGGGCGGAAGATGTCAAAATTTATGTTAATAATCAATTTATCCAAGCAGGAGACCTCTTTGATTCTTCCACCCGCATTTTACTTTCCAACTCGGTCTCTACTGGTCAAGAAATCCTTGTTACTCTGCGTTTAGTCAGTCCCAATCATGATATTGGTGGTTTGATGAAATCGCAGTTAATCTATGAATATAGCCAAGCGATCGATCCTAGTTTTGTCGCTGATGAATTAACCATTCTCCATAATTATCTGCAAACTTTTTATCCTGAAAAATTAGCGGCTTTTACCGCTACTCTCGATAATATTGACTGGGATAATGTCACCAACAAAGATAAATTTAATCGCTCCCTAGAATCAATTCGTCAATCCCTACAACCCCTCGCTCAACCTCTCAAAGAACGCAGTTTTCATCTTCTCGGTCATGCACATTTGGATATGGCTTGGTTGTGGCCGTTGGCAGAAACTTGGCAAGTGGCACAAAACACTTTTATCTCGGTTTTAAACCTCCAAAAAGATTTCCCTGCCCTCATATTTGGTCATTCTAGCCCCCTAATTTACGACTGGACAGAAAAACATCATCCTGACCTGTTTCAAGCAATTCTAGAGGCATATAAAGGGCAATCTTGGGAACTTTTGGGCGCGATGTGGGTAGAACCAGAAGTCAATTTGATCTCCGGAGAATCCCTATTTCGACAACTACTTTATGGACAAAAATATTTTCAAGAAAAATTTGGACAAATCACTGAAACTGCTTGGCTGCCGGATACCTTTGGGTTTCCCTACCAATTGCCGCAAATTCTTCAATCCTTTGGCATCAAATATTTTGTAACTGGGAAACTACATTGGAATGATACGACTAAATTTCCCCACGGTTTTTTCTGGTGGCAATCTCCCGATGGCAGTAAAATTCTTTCCCTAATGTCTCCTCCCAATGTTGCCGGAGTTATGGATACTAACCCAATTATTATGACCGATCATGCTCTCAATTGGGAACGGCAAACCGGCTTAAAAGATATTTTTTGGCTGCCAGGTGTTGGCGACCATGGCGGCGGTCCGACTCGTGATATGTTAGAGGTAGCCCAACGTTGGCAAAAATCTCCTTTTTTCCCCCAGTTAAAATTTAGCCAAGCAACAACTTATCTGAACAGTCTGGAGACAAGTAATCTCCCTATCTGGGATGATGAATTATATCTAGAATTCCATCGCGGTTGTTATACTACCCACGCTGACCAAAAGGCCTATAATCGTTACTGTGAAATCCTCTTGTATCAAGGAGAATTATGGTCTTCTCTGGCTAATATTTTACTAGAGATTCCCTATCCGAAAGTCGAGATAGAATCCGCCTGGAAAAAGGTTTTATTAAATCAGTTTCATGATATACTGCCTGGTACTTCTATCCCAGAAGTGTTTAGGGATGCCAATCAGTTATGGCGGCAAGTTATCAACACAGGTGAAGCAATTTTACATCAAGCTTTACAAGCAATTGCCACTCAAATTAATTTACCTAATCCCCCCCATCCCCAAGCAAAACCTTTTCTAGTTTTTAATTCTCTTAACTGGGAAAGAACCCAGGTTATCTCTTTATCTATAGAATCTGTCAATTGTTCAGTTTATGACTTAAATAATTGTCTATGTCCTTCGCAATTATCCCACGACAATCAGCTATTATTTATCGCTGAAAATATTCCTGCTGTGGGTTATAAGTTATTTTGGTTAGTTCCCAATCAGCAAGCAACCGAGAAAAATTTAACTAACTGCCAATTTATTTTAGATAATGGCTTGCTTAAAGTTACTATTAACTCGGAAACGGGGGATATAGATAGTATATTTGATATAATTAATCAAAAAGAAATCCTGCAAGCTGCGGGGAACCAATTACAGGGATTTAAAGATCAAGGACAATATTGGGACGCTTGGAATATCGATCCTAATTATCAACAATATCCCTTACCTAAAACAGTATTAAAATCGATCGAATGCTTAGAATGTGGTGCCTTGCGCTGGCAGATTCGCGTGATCAGAAGTTTAGCTGATTCGGAATTTTGTCAAGATTATATCTTAGAAAAAGATTCTCCTATTCTCCAGATTAAAACTATTGTTAATTGGCAGCAGGAACATACTTTAGTAAAAACCGCTTTTCCTCTCACCCTAAACAGCGATTTTACCACCTATGAAATTGCCTGTGGTGCGATCGAGCGTTCCCACGAACCAGAATCACCAAAATGGGAAGTTTACGCGCATAAATGGGCAGATTTAACCGATACAGAGGCAAACTATGGGGTTAGTCTTTTAAATAATAATAAATATGGCTATGATGCTACTAACCGGCAACTGCGATTAACTCTGTTGAGAAGTCCCCGATGGCCCGATCCCGAGGCGGATCTGGGGAAACAAGAATTTACCTATGCAATATATCCCCATCAAGGTAACTGGAAAACGGCGAAAACTGTCCATCACGCTTGGCAGTTAAACTCACCTGTCACCGTTGTTTTTATTACTAATTCTTCTCAATCAAACCAGTTGCCACCCGTGGCACAATGGTTAAAATTCTCGGCCGATAACTTAATTTTAATGAGTTTAAAACAAAGTGAAACATCCTTTCGGGGTTGGGTAATGCGCGTTTATGAATGTCAGGGAGAAAACGCTGTTATTGATTGGCAAAATCAATTACAATTAACAATAAAAGAATCGATCGACGGTTTAGAAAGAGCGATCGATCCTATGGAGCAAATTTCTCCTTGGCAAATAGCCACATGGTTATTAAAGAATTAATCTTCGTGATCTTCAAAAGGATCGCTTAATTCTGCTGCTGGCGGTCCAAAAGCGGTATAAAGAGCTAAAGCGGTAATCCCCACCAAAGCGGCAGCGATCGAAATACCCAAAATTGTTGCAGTTTCCATAAAATAAAATTTGCTTAGATACAGTCTGTATCTTATCTTAACAAAATATAACCGATCTCGCCGTCGATAGCGATCGCTAATCTGGCCGGTTGCATTGCTGTTATCTCATGCCCGATAATGCTGAAAGGATCGACTCAATAGCGATCAAACTAAACCAGAAAAATTATTATGAAGAAACTCCTACAGGGACTAGAAAAGTTCCAGAGTGGTTATTTTGATGAACATCGGCAATTATTTGAGCAACTCTCCCACGGACAAAAACCGAGAATCCTGTTTATCACCTGTTCCGATTCCCGTATCGATCCTAACCTAATTACCCAAGCGGAGGTGGGGGAATTATTCGTAATTCGTAATGCGGGAAATATAATTCCTCCCTACGGAGCAACCAATGGTGGTGAAGGTGCATCTATAGAATATGCTATCAACGCTCTCGGCATCGAGCAAGTGATTATCTGCGGTCACTCCCATTGTGGAGCGATGAAAGGTTTATTAAAATTGCAGAGTCTGGCCGATGAAATGCCTTTAGTTTACGATTGGTTAAAGCAAGCAGAAGCTACTCGACGTTTAGTTAAGGATAATTACAAAGAACTAGAAGGAGAAGAACTGATCGAGGTGACAGTAGCAGAAAATGTTCTCAACCAGTTAAGTAATTTGCAAAGCTATCCAATTATTCGTTCCCGATTACATCAGGGTAAATTATCTCTACACGGTTGGATTTTTCGGATTGAAACTGGCGAAATTTTAGCCTATGATCCCATCCTACACGATTTTGTCGCTCCCCATAGTAAAATTACCCATCCCGAAGCAGCAGACAATTTACCCTCTAGTCGTCACCTTCCCAATAGTCATCCCTTCAAGATTTCTGAGGATTATATCCGGACTCATGCGGACGTAAAAAAAGCGACTCCTGCGGTTAATACTGTGGCGAAAAAGAATGGCTCCTCAACCCAAAAACCGGGCTATAATTATTTAGACCCCTCCCAAGCTGATCGCATTTATCGCGGTTCGAGAAGTTAATTAGGGATTAGAGAAATTCTCTAGAGATGTGCTTATTACCGTCTCTAGAGTGGCAGTTAAGGGCAAGAGCCTTCCCGGTGGATAATGACCGTAATCCGGGACAATCAGCCTAACATCTGGTGACAGCATCGGCAAGTCAGCAACGCTCAGTGTTAGGAAAGCTAATAGCTATTGCTTTTTACTCAAAAAATATGGTATGATGGAAAACTGTCAGTTTTACGAAAGCCGATGAAAACGGAAGAGATTATCAAATCAATCGAAGCCGAGTATCTCAAGAGCGATCTGCCCATTATCCATGTCGGTGACACGATCCGGGTAGGGGTGCGAATCGTTGAAGGAGATAAAGAGCGGATTCAGCCCTACGAGGGCATTGTCATCGCCAAACGCCATGGCGGTATCAACGAAACGATTACAGTACGCAAAGTCTTCCAGGGTGTGGGAGTAGAAAGAGTCTTCCTGCTCCACTCGCCGCGGGTTGCCAGTATCAAGATCATCCGTCGTGGTAAAGTACGTCGGGCGAAACTCTACTATCTGCGCGATCGGGTTGGCAAAGCCACCAGGGTACAAGAACGTTTCGATCGCCCTCTCTAAAAATTTTCCGGCGACAGCCTAACCAAGAAAGTTGCTCAATCGCCAACAACTACGCTATAATAAATAAGGGCCTTAAAAAAGCCAAATAGTTTAGCGAATGGGCGCTCTTAGTTCAGTTGGTAGAACGCAGGTCTCCAAAACCTGATGTCGGGGGTTCAAGTCCTCCAGGGCGCGTTTGGTAATCACCAAGCCGATAACTGCAAAGGACATAATCTAAATGTCTGGGGGTTAGTGTGGGTTGTCCGGTGAAAATGATAAGTTAAGGATAGCTTGAGTATCATTTTAAGGAGTAGCGATCGTGGCCAAAAAAGAAACCCTAGAAAAAGACACGAGCGACAAGAAAGAGGGAAGCTCCTTTCAGGTCAAGGAATTCGTCAATGAAAGCAAAGAAGAACTCGCCAAAGTCGTCTGGCCTTCCCGTCAGCAACTTTTGAGTGAATCGGCGGCCGTGATGTTAATGGTGACTTTGGTAGCCACTCTCATCTATCTGATTGATAAATTCTTTGCCTGGGGTGCGGGGAAGGTGTTCCCATGAATCTAGAAGAAGAGCAGTTTCCCGAAGAAGTCAATCTCAGCGGCCTACCGAAAAAACCCCGTTGGTATGCCGTGCAAGTGGCTTCCGGTTGTGAGAAACGGGTCAAAGCCAATTTGGAACAGCGCATCCACACCCTCGATGTGGCCGATCGCATTCTACAAGTTCAGATTCCCCAAGCGGCCACCGTCAAAGTCCGCAAGGATGGTTCACGGCAACATGGTGAGGAAAAAGTCTTCCCCGGTTATGTCCTGATCAAAATGATCATGGATGATGACGCTTGGCAGGTGGTAAAAAACACCCCCCACGTGATCAATTTTGTCGGGGCCGAACAAAAGCGCCACTACGGACGCGGCCGCGGTCACGTCACCCCGCTACCCTTGAGTATGTCAGAAGTCGATCGCATCTTCAAACAAGCTCAGATTCAAGAACCCGTCGTCAAAATCAATATGGAAGTTGGCGATCAAATCTTGGTTCTATCTGGTCCATTTAAGGACTTTGAAGGGGAAGTGATCGAAGTTAGTCCCGAGCGCGGCAAACTCAAGGCCCTGCTCTCCATTTTTGGTCGGGATACCCCGGTCGAATTGGAATTTAATCAAGTCGAAAAACAAAACTAAATCATGGCTAAAAAAGTCGTCGCAATTATTAAACTAGCTTTACCTGCTGGTAAGGCTAACCCTGCTCCTCCGGTCGGTCCTGCTTTGGGTCAACACGGGGTAAATATTATGGCGTTCTGTAAAGATTACAACGCTAAAACCGCCGATCAGGCCGGCATGATCATCCCTGTGGAAATCTCCGTTTTTGAGGATCGGAGTTTTACCTTTGTCCTCAAAACTCCCCCCGCTTCCGTTCTCATCCGTAAAGCGGCCGGTGTGGAAAGAGGTTCCAACGAACCCAACAAGAAATTTGTCGCCACCATTACCCGCGACCAATTACGGGAAATCGCCCAAACTAAACTGCCCGATCTTAACGCTAACGACATCGAAGCGGCCATGAATATTGTGGCGGGAACGGCCAGAAATATGGGTGTCAAGATCTCAGACTAAATCTTATTTCGGGGAGAAGTTAAGCTTCGTTATTACCCAAGGAGCAACAAATCAGATGGTAAAAAAAGTTTCACGACGTTTGCGAGATGCCCAGGCTAAGGTAGAAAATAAAGCCTACGAGCCATTAGAGGCACTGACATTATTAAAGGAATTAGCGACGGCGAAATTCGACGAAACCGCCGAAGCTCATATTCGTTTAGGTATCGATCCTAAATATACCGACCAACAACTGCGGACAACGGTAAGTTTACCCAAAGGAACCGGACGCACGGTGCGAGTAGCGGTCATTACTCGCGGGGAAAAGGTACAGGAAGCGAACAACGCCGGGGCCGATATCGTTGGTTCGGAAGAATTAATCGAAGAAATCGCCAAGGGGATGATGGATTTCGAGGTGTTAATCGCCACCCCCGATATGATGCCGAAAGTGGCTAAATTAGGTCGTCAACTCGGTCCGCGGGGTTTAATGCCTTCACCGAAAGGGGGAACCGTAACCACGGATTTAACGGGAGCAATCTCTGAGTTTAAAGCGGGTAAATTGGAATTCCGGGCCGATCGCACCGGGATCGTTCACGTTCAATTTGGCAAAGCTTCTTTTAGTGCCGAGGATTTGTTAATCAATTTGAAAGCTTTACAGGAAACGGTGGACAGAAACCGGCCTTCCGGGGCCAAGGGGCGTTACTGGCGCACGGTTTACGTTTCTTCCTCCATGGGGCCATCGATTCAAGTGGATATTAGCGCGCTGCGGGATCTGAAATTAGCAGAAGGTTAATACAGTTATTTTTTCTGAAAAAGCCTCCAAGTAATTGGGGGCGTTTTTTTGGCTTGATCGCCCGATTGATATAGAATCAAAAGGCTACACTCAAGATTAATCGCTTGAATTATTCTCTTGTATCTGTTCTTAGAGCCAGCGTGTGGATTGTAGATTCCCCTAATACCCGTATTTTAGCCCCTAGTGCGATCGCTCTTGGTAACTTTGATGGTTTGCACCTAGGTCATAAAACCGTCCTACAGCCAATTTTTCAGGATGACCCCGCTTATCCCACCGTTGTTAGTTTTACTCCCCACCCGCGGGAATTTTTTACGGGAGAAAAATGGCAATTATTAACTCCTCTAGGGGAAAAGGTGGAGGTTTTAGAGAATTTAGGCGTTAAACAATTAGTTTTACTGCCTTTTTCGGCTCAATTAGCTTCCCTGACTCCCTTGGCTTTTATCAAACAGATTTTAGTAGAAAAATTACAGGCTAAATCGATCAGTGTTGGTCAAGATTTTCGCTTCGGTTATCGTCGTCAAGGTACAGCCGAAGATTTATTACAGATCGCCTCTCAATTTAATATTAAAGTCGAGATTGTTGGTTTGAAAAACTGTGGGGCGGGTCGGATTAGTAGTTCCCTAATTCGTCAAGCTTTGGCAGCAGGAAACGTTGAGCAAGCTGGGCAAATGTTAGGTCGTCCCTACAGTTTAACCGGTCGTGTGGTCATCGGGCAACAGCTAGGCAGAACATTAGGTTTTCATACCGCTAATCTACAGGTTCCCCCCGATAAATTATTGCCGCGACTGGGGGTTTATTGCGGTTGGGTGCATCTTGATGGTTCTCGCTTACCGGCAGTTATGAATATCGGTTATCGTCCCACGATTGAGGGAAAAACTATCAGTGTGGAAATCCATTTATTGGATTGGTCGGGCTATGTATATGATCGCATTTTAACGATGGATTTAGTGCAATTCCTGCGACCAGAACAGAAATTTAATTCTCTCGATCGATTAAAAAATCAGATCGAGATAGACTGCGATCAATCTCGATTAATTCTAACTTCTGTCACCGACAACTCCTAATATTTTTGGTATTCTCTTTCCACTTTACCCACCGCTTTCAATAAAGGAGAATCGAGGGAATCGATCCAATCAGCTACTTCTCGCGCTAATCCTAGGGTAACAATGCCTTGAGACGGTGGTAATTGACCAGCTAAAGCCTGACTTTTGATGGTTTTCAGGACAGAAATTAAACCCTCAATCCGAGTCGATCTTTCTGTTTTCCGCATCTGTTCGGCCACGGTAATAGCTTGGTCAATTGATTGAATTAATTCCCTCATGTTCGTTTCCATAATATTCTAGCGACAGGAAAGAGATGTAACCGTTATTGCTCGCCCCTCTCCCCATTGTATATCTGAACTTCCCCCGTATAAATATACTAGCTATGGCTCAAAGTCTTACAGAGCCTGAGTTAAAGCAATGTAATACTAATAAACTACTGGGTACAAACTCCTGAAATCCTTACGCAGACAGGGTTTGAGGCAAA